>CAYSEK010000035.1:0-7734 GCA_964430255.1 uncultured Candidatus Saccharibacteria bacterium | reverse complement strand
TATTCGTATGATCTAGCAAGGAATATACACTATTGAAATCGTGTGGTCAAGAAAAAAATAGACGCCGGCTTCGCCGGCGTCTATTTTGTAAATTCTTTAGATAAGTAAGTATTTTATTTTTTCTCTACACGCTCGGTGTATTCCCCGGTGTCTGTGTTGATTCGGATTATGTCGCCCTCGTTTATAAACAGGGGAGTGTTTACAGTCATGCCTGTCTCTAGTGTGACTTGCTTACTTGCTCCGGTTGCTGTGTTTCCTTTTACTGCAGGCGCAGCTTCTTTTACGATAAAATCCATTTTGATAGGTATTTTAATATTCATAATTTGGTCGTTGAACACAAGCGAGTCAATCGAAGCATTTTCTTTTAAGTATTTGGTGTTATTTTCTAATACATTTTCATCCAGCTTGAATCGGTCTTTTGGATTCTCTGGGTCAGAAAACCAATATTCTCCACGATTGTTGTATAGATATTTGATTGTACGTGTTCCAATGTCTGCCTCCTTTGCTTTGTCTGATACATGGAACACTTTCTCGATAACTCTTCCAGATATCAAGCTTTTTATTTTAGTCTTGTTTACAGGCTTATTTGCCTGTTTGCGAGATACTTGTGACGTTATGACCTCGTATGGCTCACCATCCATATCAATATATTTCCTTTGCGTAATTTCATTGTAATTTAACATAGTAAGGTATATTTTACTTGAAAATACAACAAAGTCCATGGCTGGTGTTCAGCAAGCTTGACAATGTTGTGTTTATCTGGCAGGATTCTTCGTAGAACGTACTTTTAACAATTAGATACACCAAGGAGAATACCAAGATGGATGAAAACGGTGGCGAATTAGTATACTATTCATACGTTAACAAACAAGATTTTCTTTCCAGAGAAGAAGAAGTTAACTTGGCTCATCTTGTAGCCCAAGGAGATGACCTTGCGCGGAGAAAATTTATTGAAACGAACCTAAGGATCGTCGTCAAGATTGCCAAGCGTTTTTCAATAAAACATAAAGTTCCGGTAGAAGACCTTATTCAAGAAGGAACTTTTGGACTGATGAAAGCTGTGGAAAAATTTGACCCAAGTAAAGGGGTTAGATTTGAAACATATGCTACATGGTGGATAAGACAGCCAATCTTAAGTTTTTTAAATTTCGGTATTATCTGGCTCCCTGTTCATGTCAAGAAGGATGTTCATAGATTGTTTAAAATAACTCGTGAGAATAATATCGAGAATACTCACGACAATGATTCCATTGTGAAGATCGTCGGTGAATTTAACAGAGTATACCCCAAGAAAGAAGGGGAATATACCGTAGGTGATATTCAAAAGATGTTAAAAAATTCACTTCTTTATTTTCAAAGTTCTCTTAGTCAGCCGTTATTTGATAATAGTGATGAAACATTGGCTGACAGCATAATGGATATTAATGCGGTAGATCCTATAAATGATATCAGCAGGGCGCATACTCGCAAGGAAGTAAGAAAATTCCTTTGTATATTAAATGAAAGATATCAACTTGTTTTAAAAAAACGCTTTGATCTTGACAATAAAGGAGAGTGTACACATAAAGAGATTGGAGTGACGATAGGCGTTACAAGAGAGAGAGTAAGACAGCTTATTGCCGAATCATTCGCAAAACTAAAAAACAAAATGACTCATCTTCAAGGAGAGATCTAATTTACAGATAATGTATTTAACGTAGAGGACTAAACCCCTGAATCGGTACGATTCAGGGGTTTTTATTTTATAGAGACTCTTGAGTGAAAGGAGGGTAGGGCGGGGTGATGGAATTGCTTTGCAATTCCATCACCCCGCCCTTTTGTTTTTTAAAACCTCTAAGTAAGGTTTTTCTTTATCTCTTTTAGTATTTCGTTCTTTATTTTTGTATTTTCTCGAAGGAAGGTGCGAGCGGCATCATATCCTCGTCCAAGTTTTATTTCGCCGAAGCTGTATGATGCTCCTGCTTTTGAAATAATGTCAAAATTCTCTCCCAAGGAAAGAATCTCTCCTTCTTTTGATATACCTTCATTGTAGAGTAGGTCAAATTCAGTTTTTTTGAACGGCGCAGCGACTTTGTTCTTCACTACTTTTACACGCACTCTGCCTCCGATGACGTCGTCTCCTTTTTTGATCTGGGCGATGCGACGTATGTCAAGGCGTACGGACGTGTAGAACTTCAGTGCTTTTCCTCCTGGGGTTGTTTCGGGGTTGCCGAACATGACTCCTATTTGCATTCTGATCTGATTGATGAAAATAACTATAGTATTACTCTTTGCAACTATTGCCGTTAGTTTTCGAAGTGCTTGTGACATAAGGCGTGCTTGCTTACCTACGTGATATGCTCCCATCTCTCCTTCTATTTCATCTTTTGGCGTAAGGGCCGCTACAGAGTCAATAACAATAACATCTAGCTTCCCAGAGCGCACTAAACTCTCAGTTATTTCAAGTGCTTGTTCTCCTGTGTCTGGTTGTGACACGAGGAGCTCTCCTGTCTTTACTCCCAGCTTTTTTGCGTATTCAGGGTCAAGTGCATGCTCAGCGTCAACAAACGCGCATATGCCACCTTTCTTCTGTGCTTCTGCTATGACATGGAGGGCGAGAGTCGTCTTTCCTGATGATTCCGGTCCATATATCTCAATAATTCTGCCTTTTGGCAGTCCTCCTACTCCTAGTGCCCAATCTAGTCCTATTGAACCTGTTGGTATTGCATCTATGTTTACTTTTGGCTTATCGCCAAGCTTCATTATCGCTCCTTCTCCAAATTTTGTTTGTATCGATTTTATTGTATCGTCAACACTTAACCCTATTTCTTTTGGTGCTTTTTTTACTGCCATAATTTATTTTTTTAATTTAATAATTTTCCGCTTCTGTCGGAGCCTCGGCTTCTGCCTCGGTATTTACTTTTTTGTCACTGCTTAGTAATGCCTTAGTGCTCGTGCTGTGGTCGGATTTAATATTGGATTTGAGTGTAGTCGTAGCTGTGTTTTTGGGTGTCTCATCTTCAATCGGTGCTTTGTACACAATCTCAAGTATTTTTTCTATTTTCCTGTCAAACTTATCACGTGCTTTGATACTTATTATATTATAACCAGAGAAGAGGAGCAATTTTTCTCTGAATTCTCCTTCTTCATTGGTGAATATCTGCCTATCATTTATGCTTATATACGAGATACTGTTTGCAATGCCGAGTATCTCAATTAACGACTCGCTAACTCCATCTCCTGTCTGGGGGGATGTTATTATTATTGTCGGGCCTATTATAAAATCTTTACTCTTGTAGTATGAATATCCAACGATTATAGATATCACGGTGAGTGTAAGAATCATTTTTAATACAGCTTTGGTGTTCATCTCTATTTGTTTTTAAATATTCAATGTAGCCAATGGTTAATATTGACTACATTGAATATTTTTATTTTTCTTCCTTTTCGTTATCTTCGTTGTCCTCCTCTGTATCCTCTTGCTCCTCGTGAACCTCTTCTTCACCTGTTTCGTACACTTCTCTTGCTTTTGATCCATTGGCAGGACCTACGACACCTCGTTCTTCAAGTATATCCATGAGCCTCGCTGCACGTGCGTATCCAACTCTAAGCTTCCTTTGTAGGTATGAAGTAGAGGCTTTCTTGTCTTTTATTACAAGCGCTAGTGCTTGTTCGTACATTTCATCCTCCTCATCGTCTTCAATAATTGCTTCAAATATGGAATTTTTACTTTCATTGTCAGAAAATACAACTTCATCAGGAACTGCATCTTCATATTCGTTTGTAAGATATTTAACTATTTTCTTAACCTCAGATTCGGATATAAATGCTGATTGAAGTCTTGTTGGTTTGGACATTTCTCCCGACATGTATAGCATATCTCCAGCACCTAGAAGTTTCTCAGCTCCCCCTGCGTCTAAGATTGTACGTGAATCTATCTGTGATGCCACCTGAAGGGCTACTCTTGCAGGAATATTTGCTTTGATAAGTCCCGTAATTATATTTACAGACGGACGTTGTGTGGAGAGTATGAGGTGGATTCCCACAGCACGACTCATCTGCGCAAGGCGAACGATTGCAGATTCAAGCTCTCTTGGGTACGAGGTCATTATATCAGCTAATTCATCAATTATTATTACGATATAAGGCATTCTTTCAGGCATATCAAATTCTTCATCCTCGTCTTTTTTGCCTTTATTTTTTTCGCGGGCAACAATTGCCGGTTCTACTACATTTTTGTGATATGAGGATATGTTTTGTAAGGATTCAGCTTCAAGTATGTCGTATCGTCTGTCCATCTCTCTCGCTGCCCATTTTAGTGCTATGATAGCTTTTTTTGCATCAGTTATAACAGGAGAGAGTAGGTGGGGTATTTTATTGTATAAAGTAAGTTCAACTCTCTTAGGGTCTATCATGATGAAGCGCATGTTTTCGGGAGGGTTTTTAAATAAAAGAGAATTGATTATCGTATGTATTGTTACAGATTTCCCCGCCCCAGTTGCTCCGGCTATAAGCAAGTGTGGCATCTTTGCCAGATCTGCAAAAAGCGCTTTTCCTGATATTCCTTTACCAAGAGAGAGAAGAAGTGGTTTTGGTGAATTTTGATACTCCGGTGAGGATAACAACGTGCCGAACCCAACTGTTGTTTTTGTACTGTTTGGGATTTCAATACCAACGAGTGATTTGCCGGGGATAGGTGCTTCTATTCGTATTGGGTGTGCGGCAAGGGCAAGGGAGAGGTCGTTTTGAAGTCCTACTATTCTTGAAAGCTTAACACCTTCGGCTGGTTTTAGTGCGTAGCGTGTGATAGATGGACCGATAGATATTTCATCCATCTCAACATTAACACCAAAGTTTTGCAGAGTTCTTTTTATTATGTTTGCGTTTCCTTTTATGTCTCCCACTCCTGGCTTTCCTTTGTCGTTAGCAAGTAGGGAAAGTGGGGGAGGGGAGTACTTAGAACTTCCCATGTAATCTGCAGAAATTTCTTCCATATCGTCTTTCTTGCTTTTTACACTAAGTGCTTTTTTAATCTTATTTATTTTTCCAGTTTCTTCTTTTTTCTCTTCTTCTGCAATTTCTTCTTCCTCTTCTGCGTCCTCCTCTTTTTCTACTTCCTCTTCGTATTCTTCTTCTTTATCTTTTTTCACTTTAAACTTCTTAATCCATAGTAAAGATGCGGTAGTTGGTTTAGCGTCAAATATTATTGACAAAGAAACAATAAACAATGCAAAAAGAAAAACTAGAGATATCCAAAAATCAAAAAGAACAAGGAGGGGTTGGGAAATAATTTTTCCAACAAGACCCCCGAGCTCTTTCCCCGCAAGTACGCTCATTGCTCCAAGACCTGATAAGAAAAATATTACTGCCCCCGTGGCTGTTGTTGCAACAAAATCAGGACGTTTGTTCTTAAGAAACGAGAGAGTCAAGAGAAGCAACAGAAGAGGTAAGATAAAATATCCAATCCCAAACAGGAGTTCAAACCATTTAAATATTGTTTTGCCTACAACACCAGCCGTTCCAAACGCCGCCAAAATAAAAAATATTGCCAATACAAAAAAAAGAATAGAAAGTACCCAGTGCCTAGTCTCTTCCTTGAGAGTCCCCATTACTTGTAATGTTTTTTTAGAAGTTTTTTTTGCCATAAAAATATAATACCAATGTGTGAATTCATGAAACGTACGAATAATACCGATTGTTAGGTCATTTTATCACACAATCATTGGAATTGCTTTTAATCACAGGTTTTTACATCATTGTTTTCGGTTGTGTGTTTTACCACTACTTGAAAGAGTTTTCGGGGGGTAGACCTTTACATTTGGTATGACTTTTATATAATGGACAAATCAGTTGTAATAGAAATTAGCCACAGACTAATTTCTACAAATAAAAGACAAAATACTAAACATCCCGCATTAAGTTTTCTAATGGACATAGTTATAAATATGGAGCCCAAAAAAGACATATCTATATATAAGACAAAGGACAGGTTAAATAAAAACCAAGACTTTTCTTCTGTGGGCAGAGACAATCCTGTACATAAAGAACAGCAGAAAGAAGTAGCTTCTGATGCAGATGTTACTCCTTGTGACTTTAATGTTTTTGTAAACAAAAAGACAAAAAAACTCACCACTGCATTATATATGGTCACAAGTTTTTTATCGGACAACGAACCTATAAAATGGAAGCTTCGAAAGTGTAGCGTGTCTTTGTTCTCCGGTATTTCAAATGTCCGCAACAAGAGTGTCTCAGAAGTTGATAATGTGTTTGCAGAATATTCTGTCCTTGTAGACGAAATCACATCTTTATTGGAAGTTGCTACTGCGTCAAAGCTTGTATCAGAAATGAATTTCTTAATATTAAAGAAAGAATATATTGCGCTGAGAGATGTGATAAGTTCTGATGAGTATATGGAAGAAAAATCTGGTAAATTTGTGTTTCCAAATGGGTTCTTTGACGGTAGTAAGGTTTTGCCACCATTGCAAAAAAAAGACTCAATACCACATAAAGATGTGTATTTAAAAAAAGGGTTAAATTCTGCCCCACCCGCGATGAACAATCAAAAGAATTCAGTCATGACAGACAAAGGGCATCTTTTAAGTAAAGGACAAGATGTTAGTAAAAGACAACAATACCAAGTCAGACAAACAAAAGATAGACAAGTGTCCGTTAGAAAAACCGAAAAATTGACGGATACAAAACTAAACAGAAGAGAAGTGATATTGAAATTATTTAAAAGCCAAAAAGGAAAAGAGTTTACCATAAAAGACATTTCACACGAGGTGTCAGGTTGTAGCGAAAAGACCATCCAAAGAGAACTTGTTTCAATGGTTACTAGTGGTGTACTAAAGAAACGTGGAGAGAGAAGATGGAGTAGATACTCATGTAAATAATCGTAAGCATAAAATGTTCCTAATGGTTGTTGCGGAAAAGGTTTGACCTTGAGGAGGAGCGCAACCAACCTACCCAAGAGTGAAACGATTGGAGGTAAGTTGCAGTCCTTTAGGGAAGCGACGGATTCCCTCGTTTGTCCAAGAGCAAGGCGATTGGGGACAAACAGCAGTGCAGGGAGACGAAGCCGAGTCGTGAAAATATTTGACCTTGAGGAGCACGTAACGAAACGGAAGATGTCGAACATTAAGGAGCAATTGGTGTCTTTTGTAAGAGCTAATTTAAATAGCTTATTCCCAAATCTTTCACGACATGGTTGTCCTCTTTGGTGCCAATATGCAGAGCTTTGCTCTGCAATGCCACGAAAGGTGTGGGGGCTTGCTTTTTATCGTTAATAAGGTAGTATTTATCACGGTGGTAAATCCTCCAAAAACCACAACAAGTACCGTATATAAACGGCACTTTTTAGTTTTCGGAAGTTATCCACAATTACGTTTACAGCTTTTCCTGTAAATGTAATATAATTACGCTAGGTTAATGTACGCGGATTTTCTGCACTACATTAATCTTGTCTGACACTTAAGTTTGTCAGCAGAGAAGAGGATCATTGAAAATTAAATACTTCCCGATACATTAAAAATAGTTTATCTTTTACGGTTTGATTTACAGAAAATTTGCTAAGCAAATTTTCTGTAAAAACCAAAACAGTAAACTAAAAATTATTTTGATCTAGTGCGGGACACAAGGTGTTGCTACCTGTTACCAATGATATTTTTCTTTGGGGATGAATTTCCAAAAGAAGACAGAGAAGCGAATGAAATTTATTAGCTAACTCATTAATATTAATAATGAGATAGTAATTAA
>CAYSEK010000034.1:0-7908 GCA_964430255.1 uncultured Candidatus Saccharibacteria bacterium | reverse complement strand
CACTACTTTTCTAATCGAAGAATTAGGAAAAGGACACTTTCTTAAATTTTTAAATAATCTTTCCCAAGAAAATTTTGATGCTTTCTCTAAATTATTTACAACTAGTTTTAATAATAACTTTGATCAAATCAGCAAAAATTGGCAAAAAAGTGGAGTAGTAAAAAACATTATAAAATAATCACAACGCTAGCTCCACATTAAACTCTAGAGTTAAATGTGGAGCTAGCGCGCAAAAAAACTAGATGTTTTTTGCTTTTACATCCTTTCATTTTTGCCAACCAAACTTTTAATAACACCTTCCTGCATTACCGCATGTCCTGAACCATAAACAACGAAGATGCTATATCCTTCTTTCCATTTTTCTTCTATTTGTTCCAATATAAAAATATTTCTTATTGTTGAAGATTTTTTAGCTATTTCATTAAATACTGTTCTATTCATTGCTGGATTTGTAATCTTTCTAAATAAATTTTTATCATTTAGGTCTAATTCTTCACCAAAAATTTGCTTATGAATTCTTTTAAAAGTCTCAAATGAAAAAACAAAATCTTGCCAATCTAATACAGTTCGGTAGCGTTCCATATTAAAATTAATAAACTCATCAAAATCTTTTCGCATTACCATTCCATGTTGCCAGTGACCTATTGCACGAGCGATATAGAAATAAAAGATCTCATCTTTAGAAAAATCAGTTAACAGCTTTTCTATTTCTATTTTAATATCAGGTTCTGGTCTATGACTAGTAACATTTGATTGATTTGCCCAAAAAACAATAGTCCCTGATTCACCATATTTTTTAATTGACTCTTCTAATGTAATTAGTTGCTCTGAATCTAACTTCCCTTCAAAAAACACAACTCGTTTTTTAGATTTTGTTTTACCTAAAAAGTCTTGCCATTTTGCGTGCAATATCTCAAATTGAAGATGAGAAACATCTTTTGTGTGTTCAGCTCCAAAATAATATAAAATTTGTTCGTTTGATTCAATAGAATAAAAATACGGATGCTCATAATCAATGGCAGAATACTCCTCAAATGATAATAATAATTTTTTATTCATGAAATCATTATATACTTATTTTAAGACACTATGAAACAAATCTATACGGTGGAATAACATCTTCTCTAAAAAAAATTATAGTGCAATTTTTTCTTTTTTATCAGCAATAAGCGCCAACGTCCCACTATAAGCCCCTTTACCTAAAAACAATGGAAAAAATTCTTTCTCGGATATTATCTCTTCTCTATTTAAAACTCCGATAACCTGACCTGTTTTAATTAAACAAAAATTCCTTAATTTATTATTTTGCTTAAAACCATAATCTGTATGATAAACTCCGGAAATAGCATACAACTCTTTCTCTGGAAATATCTTCTTACCACCAGACAATAACCCAATATTCTTTAAAATCATCTTCACATCCGTTAATGCCTTTTTGTAATTCCCGCCTGTTTTATCAGGACCATACTCTAAAGAAATCCCTATTTTGCAAAAACCAAGCATATTCCCTTTACTGAATTCGTTTTTCCTCATCAAAGCAACTCGCGCAACTGGAATATGTTTAAGAAAATTTTTAATATTCTTATTCAAACTTGTTATTATTATCAAAGTTCCAATATTTGAATCAGTTGCATGAATATCAATAACATAATCAAAATCTTTTAAAATTTTAGTTAAGTGGTAAGCAATTTTCTCTTCACATTCACTGTCTTTTTTACCAGGAAAACTTCTATTCAAATCTTTTTTTATAAATCTTTTATTCTCTGCCAAAGCGCGAGTATTTGCAATTATGAAAGAGAGAGTTCCTTGTTTCAACTTGATGCTACTGAGCTCATCAATAACCTTCTTGCCAAGCACTTCATCCCCATGAAGACAGCCGACAATCGCAACTGAAGGACCGCCAAATCCTATTGTTTTTATTATATAACTCATAAATTGATCAAAATTAATTAACAAAAGATAAGGGCAGAAAAAATCTGCCCTTAAAAGCCTATTCAGTGTTGCAGGGCTTCACTGCAAATCCTGTGACATATACTTGCCCACCTTGCCACCTTTTTAATATCTCTGACAGAACCAAACATTCTAAACTCTATCGTTCCGTGAACCGATAGGCGTATCATATGCCAGCAGCTTCTCGGATCAGAGACAAATCCGTTTTCCAGCCCCTCCTTGTAGTATTCTTCCCAATCTTCATAAACAGGAGGAATAATATCAGGAGCCATGACCTTGTAAATTTCAATACGCCTTCCATTGGAATTGTCACCAATACTACACAGCTCATCAAATTGAGAGATCGCTTTGTTGTAAACATCCAGCGCACTTTGATGATCCGGCATACCTATGTGGATGTGCACGGCTGCAACACGACAAGCCGCAAGAAGTATTTCCCTTGGCATACTTTTGGTAATATTTTGATACCTGCCGGTAGGATCAGGATATACATCAAGTGGCATATCATCCGGTGCAATTTCTGTATAAAGCCTCTTAAAATTAAGCTCTGTTTCTGCGAGTTGGAGTCTTTTGTCGTTTGCCAAAAGACTCCCTTCCACCTCTTCAATCTTGCATGGACCAACTCTTTCTTCAAGCTGACAAGCTGAAAGCTCATAACCAAAACGCTCAAAGTTATTCAGTCCACGCACCACCTTAGGTGCAAGAGGTGCTATTGAACCATCCATATCCATTAAAAAACACTCTCTTTCAACTCCAACATAGAGCATTTTATCCGGAACAAAATTAAAACGATTCATAAAATCTTTCATGGCTATCTCTCCTTTTGTGAAAATCAAAGAACAACTCGACACACCACTGTGCCGATATTTGAATATTTAAATTAAATATTCAAATATCGAAACAACACATCAATATCAATATCTTCAAACCAAATCACAACATTATTTCCTTCAATCAAAAAACAAAAAAAGCCCTCCGTCCTCATTCAAAAAAACTATGTTTCTTGAAAAAGGACGAAAGACTTATACTTCCGCGGTGCCACCTTTTTTGTCTTGCTTCTTACTATTTCTAACGGTATAAAAAAATCCGTCAGAAAAACGGAAATAAGACCACTTTTACCGACTCAGCCTTTGCTTTACAGCAAACGACATCAGTTACCCTGTGATTACGGAGGGAGCCGAATCTCCACTAGCGCAGAGATCACCATGTCATGAAATGTGACAAAATTGAGCCCAACCCCGAAGAAAACCTCGGGACTCAATCTATTGGTTTTGTAATTGTTTTAGTTCAACTAATATAAACTTAGCATGCGCAAAAAAAAATGTCAATACAGAGAATCCGAAAATGATGATTCATGAGACTAAACACCTTTCCTTTAAGAACATTCTCATGATTAAGCCCACGGAAAGAACTGTCCTTGCCGTGACGTAACTAATACACAAAAACTAACCAATTTATGTAACTGAATCATGATCTCACCTCTCTGTAATTTTGGAATATATGAGTTTTACTGCGTTTACCTTTAGCGGGCATCCATAGATACCCATACGTAACTACGATCTGGCTTGTATCCTACGCTAACATCCAGACGTCTACTTGAAGATTCATAATATAGTGATCCATTGTAATAATCATTCATCTCGGTGCTGTAAGAATCCCTCTCCCATCCACTACTTTCTACAATCTCTACAATCTCTACATATACATCTCCTTTCGTATTGTTGCCTATCGGTTCGTAATTGACTCTTATTTTAGCGTACACCGGCTTACCAAGAATTACATCTTTATCTTCTTGAAAACGACGTACTTCTCGGGCAGTGGTTAATTGCATATTAGCCACCGGATTTGCCAGCATTGCTTTTAACCCTACCGATTCTGGTTTTTGCATACTGAAAAAAATCAAAACGCCAAAGAACGCCAAAATCAGAATTGTTGTAGAGGATAGTTTTAGTTTAGATATCTTCATAATCTTAGTACCTAGTGTGTATATTGCTTGTGTTTGTAATTGTTCCTTGTTGTAAAGGTGCAAAATAACACCTTAAATTGTAAATTAAGTTGTCTTACCTCTCTTTCCATTTAAAACACTACCACGAATTGCAACAAATATCAAGAAAAGAAACCCCCGACCTCTTCAATAAAACAGTAACTCCATATTTAACTCCGGAGTTAAATATTGTATAATAGTTTGATAATAAATATACGATTATAAAAATAACGAATATAGAAATTCTACAAAATAATGAGCATACAAATAGAATACGAAGCTACCTTTACGAACATTAACAAAGACAAAATGCGCAAACGCCTTAAAGATGCAGGTGCACACTTAGAGCGTTCTGAATTTTTACAAAAACGTGTTGTCTTTAATTTTCCCAAAGGTCACGAAATAAACGGAGGTTGGGCGCGCGTTCGCGACGAAGGAGACAAAACAACAATGAGTATAAAAATTGTAGACGGCAATAATATCACGGACCAAAAAGAGATTTGCATTCAGGTTGATGATTTTGAACAAGGGGTACTGCTCTTAAAGACCATAGGGTGTAAAGAGAAAGCATATCAAGAATCAAAAAGGGAGTTGTGGAAGCTTGATGGCGTAGAAGTAACAATAGATGAGTGGCCTTTTCTTGAACCATTCATTGAAGTAGAAGGAGAAAATGAAGAAATTGTACGTACTGTTTCAGAAAAGCTCGGTTTTGATTGGGATGATGCCAAATTCTGCGCCGTCGGCACTTTGTACAGCGAAAAATATAATATCTCTGAGGAAAAAATAAATGACGATACTTCTAAGATTGTCTTTGATATGAAAAACCCATTTGAGTAATATAGACACCCGTGGCAGAGACCACGCGGTATTAGACCAATGTTAAAGCTTCAGAATGAAATCTGCAAAAAAGATCGGATACTTTTTATCTTTTTATACCCACATAATTAAATATAATCTATTGCAAAAGATTAAGGATTATATTAGTATCAAGGGGTAAGCAATAAAAACCAACATGATAATGTATAGACAAATAATTATAAAAAACTGCGTATTCCTTTTCAAAAAGGGGTTGGTTGTCGTGTAATGAAGTAACTATATTTAACTGCACAGAACTACTCAGCCCTTATTCAAAAGGGCTTTTTATTTGATTACTCGCTTATTTAATAAACCATCATGCAATTCTGGAAAAAATTATTTTATCTACTAAAACCGCTACAAAAAGATATCAAAATCTTGGGAGTTTTTATGATTGTGATTGAATTGTTAAAATTCCTTTCTCCATATTTACTCAAGCTCATAATTGACCTAATCGCTGCATTCGACCCTTCTAAACTGGGACACATACTCCTTTTAGTGGCTGGCATATTCGCCACCAATCAATTCACATCATTTGTGGCATATTTCGCAAACAAGAAATCCATTTTTACTTCTGTGGAGACTGAATATCTCCTTAAAAAAGATCTGCAAAAAAAGATGGTTTCTCTTGGATTGGCATACCATGAAAAAGAAAATACTGGGAGAAAAGTATCTAAAATTCAACGTGGAGTTGACCGCATAAGCTCGCTTCTCGATAACCTGTTCTGGGATGTCACTCCCACACTTATCCAAGTATTCTTAACAACAGTCATTTTGTATCTCATTGACTGGAGATTTGGCTTGATGTTCACTCTTTTTGTTCCTCTCTTTATCTATATCACAATTCGCTTAAACAAAAATATAGACCCTCACAGAAAACAGGTTGACGATTACTCAGAAGCTGCTAGTGGTAAAATAACGCAATCAATACTCAACATTAATACTGTAAAATCTTTCGCGCAGGAAGATCGTGAAACAAAAGAGTACGTGCCTCTCATCAAAGGGCTACGTGACACACATCTCGATATGTTCAGATATATATTCCGCGTAAATCTTGGCAGAGATCTCATTATAAATATTGGAGAAGCAGGCGTGATACTTTTCGGTATTTATTTGCTCATTAACGGATCTATAACAATAGGTAGCCTTGTATTCGTCATAACAATTTCCCAAAAATCTCTTACATCATTATATAGAATATCAAGACTATACGACAAAATTATGGAGGCATCAGAAGCAGTTTCGAGGATTTACACACTACATAGAGAACAAGACACCGTTGTGAATCCCAAAAATCCAGTTATGTTAACAAACTTTTCGGGAAAGATTACATTTCAGGACATCGCATTTCGATACAACAAAGACAATCCAAATGCATTACATAACGTAAATCTCATTATACCGGCAAACTCTATTACAGCATTTGTAGGTCCATCTGGTGGAGGGAAAACTACGCTTGTGAAAATGATATACCGACATTACGACCCCGCCAAAGGTTCCGTGCTTTTCGATCATATAAACATTAAAGACATGGACCTTACAACACTCCGTAAGTTGATCGGCATTGTCCCGCAAGAAGTTGATCTTTTTGATACCACTATTAGGGAGAACATTTGTTATGCAAATAAAGATGCTACACAGAAAGAAATCGAAAATGTTGCAAAGCTTGCAAACGCGAACGAATTCATAGAAATTCTTCCTAACGGATATGAAACAATGGTCGGTGAGCGTGGAATTAAACTTTCAGGGGGGCAAAAACAACGTATCGGCATTGCGCGTGCACTTCTCGCAGATCCACGCATACTTATCTTTGATGAAGCGACGAGTAATTTAGACAGCAAAAGTGAGCGACTTATCCAAGATTCCCTCGACAAGATTGGGCATGAAAGAACCACAATAATTATTGCGCACCGTTTCAGCACTATTAGAAAAGCAGATAAAATAGTAGTGCTCGAAGATGGTAAGGTTGTCGAGGAAGGTAACCACAGCGCGCTTGCCTCTAAAACCGATGGACTGTACGCACAGCTACTTAAACTTCAAAAACTGGGCGAGGTCGATTAGGTGTTATCGCCCACGGCAAGGATAGTCCTTGCCGTGGCGTCCGTAATCTCCTTTTTCAAATATCATCTATATGAAATATGCCACAAAAAAAATAACAAGCCTACCTTTATCTGAAAAAGTATCGGCGTCTAGTTATTACATTGATTTTTCTGAATCAGACAATAAAGACGTGATAATTAGACAAATGCTCAGTCAGATAAAGAAGAACCCTGACTTTGTTTTAGGTGAATACAAAAACGAAGAGAGTTTGGCAGTCTCTCTTAAAAGAAAAGTTTTTGGAGATACAGAAACGTCTGCGCTTAAAAGTGTTATTTCTTCAACTGAAGAAATAACAAAAATACTTCATGAGACATTTATTGCATCCTTTAACGCACTTTCCATAAATGGAAATATAGACATTTATATCTTGCCTATGTGTAACGAGAAAGCAAGTAAAGATTTGGGCGGGGTAAATGCCTTTACTGTAGAGGGTGGTAATGTTCTATACTTACTAATAGACACAAAACACTTGGGCTGGAAAAAATCCTTAGAAGAAACTGTACCTCATGAATACGCACACATGGTTTATACTTCGAAATTTGATTGGAACTCAATTTTAGATGGTATTGTAAACGAAGGATTAGCTGAGCATTTTAGAGAATATGTTATTGGAGGCAATCAAGCCCCATGGTCAACATCTTTAAAAAAGAGCGATGCTATCGAGGCACTTAACAAATTACCAGAAACACTTCTTAATAAATTTATTGATGAAAGTAATGTAGACCTATACATATCATATTTCTTTGGGACCAAAAAACTTCCAGATTGGTACGGATATAGTCTTGGGTATTGGCTTATAGATGAAATCATGGACAAAAATAAAATTAACCTGATTGAGTTATTTGAAAAAAGCCCCAAAGAAGTATTCAAGCTATTTAAACAATAAAAAAACCGTCCAACGTTAGTTGGACGGTTCAGGTTTTGAGTATCGCCCACGGCAAGGACAGTCCTTGCCGTGGCGTCCGTAATGATAATTTGACTTAATTACTTTAGTTTGTTAAAGTGACAATATGAACTGG
>CAYSEK010000033.1:0-7987 GCA_964430255.1 uncultured Candidatus Saccharibacteria bacterium | reverse complement strand
TTTATCACAAATGCGTTCGCGGGTGGTGGTACGGTTTTTTCAGGACTAATCACTATAGTGATAACTTGAGCGAAAATATTAAAAGAGGCGTCCGCCAAAAACTGCGCCGAGGCGAGTGGTTGAATCTTGCACCCTTTGGAAGGGGCGTCCGCGACGCGAATTCGAGTTTCATAATACAGAAGCTTCACCACAAGGGTACTGCTGCTTACTACCAATCGCTGCGCTCTTGGGTAAGCTGGTTGCGTTTCTTTTTGCAAACTCTAATATTCGGCGGGCTACCTTGTGCTGGAACCGTGGTCGGTCAAGCCCTGCAAGGCAATTTTTAATGTTTTTTATTTTATCATTTCGAAGTGTCTCGAGCACGTAAGATAGCGTCTGTATTATTTCTCGATTATTGCAGTTACTTCAATTTCAATTTTCGCGCCTTTACGGGTCATCGCATTAACCTCAATCAAGGTACTCACTGGCTTACTTTTCGCAAACCATCTATCTCTAATAGCCGAAACCTTCGACAAATCGTCTATGTCTGTTAGGAAGATCTGAGTTTTTACCACATCATCCATAGAAGCATTGGCAGCTTCCAGTGTTTTCTCAAGAGCTTGAAAGACAAGCTCCGTTTGCTCTTCAATATCATCTGTGATCGCTTCATTATTTTCATTTTTACCAACCTGCTGACCTGACACGTAGATAAGATAGGAATTTCCGAGGTCAATCTTTTTTACTGGTGAATAAATACCTCGTGTCTTCTGCCAACCCTCTGGAGAAATGTTTTTAATCATAAAGTCTATTATACTATTTTTTGCGATTTTGCTAAGCAACAAGGTTCCTCGTGCTAGCTCTAAGATGCGGAGGAGGTGGGACTCGGCGTCAGCTCACTAAGCTCATTGTTCGTCCTCGTTAATTAAAAATACCGCCACCTAAAACAGGTGGCGGTATTTTTAATATGACGGGATTCAGTGTCGGTCGTTATCTTTTACACACGCATAATGTAGTTCACGTCTTGGCGCCCTTTAAAAGGGGCGTCCGCGACGCGAATTCGAGCTTTGCAATACAGAAGCTTTGCTTCTTATTGCAAACTCTAATTCGGCGGAGGAGGTGGGACTCGAACCCACAAGCGCTTGCGCGCGCCTGTTTTCAAGACAGGTTCCTTAGCCATTCGGAGCACTCCTCCAGAAATACTGAATGGTTTTCATATACTACCAAAAAACAACTTAAATGCAATTTTTGATTTTTAGCTCTTCTCGGTGTATTCTACATGAATGAGAACTAATATTGTACATGTCGGGGCGGATGAGTTGATTTATGAGATTCGTGAGATTGTTGAGGTTGGCGAAAAATTGGAAAAACTCGGAGTTGAGATACTTTGGGAGAATATTGGTGATCCTGTCGCCAAGGGACAAAATATTCCAGTGTGGATGAAAGATATCATTACGGAGACAGTAAAGAATGATGAAAAAAGCTTTGGGTATTCTCCGACAAAAGGATTACTTGAAACAAGAGAGTTTATCGCAGGTATGCGTCGAGATGAAGGCGCATCAATATCTCCTGATGATATTTTGTTTTTCAATGGCCTTGGTGATGCTATCTCAATTATTTATACATATCTAAACAGGGGAGCGCGGGTTATCGGACCAAATCCTGCATATCCAACACATTCATCTTCAGAGGCGGCGCATGCTGGAACGCATCATATTACTTATAGTTTAAATCCTCATCGTAATTGGTTGCCGGACATTGAAGAGCTTCGCAATAAAGTAAAATACAATCCATTAATCGCGGGTATTCTTATTATAAATCCTGACAACCCAACAGGGATGGTTTACCCAGAGTGCGTGTTGCGAGAGATTGTGGCGATAGCAAAAGAATTTGACTTGTTTATTATATCCGATGAGGTTTATGCGAATATTGCTTATGGGGATGAAAAAATGGTCCCACTTTATAAAGTTATTGGAGATGTTCCCGCGATCGTAATGAGAGGACTTTCCAAAGAGATACCTTGGCCGGGGGCACGGTGTGGGTGGGTTGAATTTTACAACAGAGACAAGGATCCTGTCTTTGACCGTTACACGAAGTCTCTTGTTGACGCGAAACAACTTGAAGTGTGTTCCACAACATTACCTCAAAAAGTTTTACCGAAAATATTTTCTGATGATCGTTACAAAAAACACTTAGATGAACGCTCTACTTTTTATCGCTCGAGGGCTGATGTCGCATATGATATACTAAAGAATACTTCAGGCGTCGTGGTGCCAAAGCCGGAAGGAGCTTTTTATTTATCTGTTGTGTTTGAAGACAATGTCTTGAACGAAAAACAATCACTAAATATTAAAAACAAGGAGGCAAAAGATTTTATTTCAAAAGAGCTTGATGGACTTTCTCCAGATAAGCGTTTCGTGTATTATCTTATGGCCTCGACTGGTATATGCGTCGTTCCTCTTTCTGGATTTAATTCCAGTTTGTATGGTTTCAGAGTTACTCTTCTTGAGCCAGATGAGGCAAAGTTTAAAGATGTATTTAAAACAATAGCAAGCAGTATTCAAGAATATTTAAATTCATAAATTTATTACAATGATGCGTATTTTATTCACAATATTTTTTACTTTTTTTCTAACGGTGGGGTCAGTATTTGCATCTACTGATGTAGATGTTTCTTATGATAGTTCAGTGGAATCTGTGCCCGTGTATTTTTTTGGTAGAGACGATTGTAGGTTCTGTTTGGCGGAGAAAGAGTTTATGTTAGACCTTACACAACAAAGGTCTGATTTTGAGCTCATTTATTATAATATAGGGGAAGACAAAGAATCAAAATCTTTGTTTGACAGACTTGTAGAATCCAGAGAGTTGCCAAAAGTTACGCCAGTGACACTTATTGGAGGGAAGTTGATACAGGGGTTTGATGCAGACGATACAACGGGTGCGATAATCATCCGTGCAATAGATAAAGCAAAAGAAGGAAAAGCGATAAGTGTGGAGCAGTTTATCTCTTCCAAAAATGGAGAGGTATTAGGTTCTTCAAGTGCAGGATGTGAGAGTGGTAGTCTTGTTCCTTGCGAGGCAGATGAGCCGAGGTTTTTATTTACTCTTCCTGTTGTGGGGGCGATCGACCTTGAAACTTTTTCTCTTTTTTCTCTTTCAACAATACTCGGATTTGTAGATGGGTTTAATCCGTGTGCGATGTGGGTGCTTGTGACTTTCTTGCTCATTTTGCTTCAGATTGGTGACAAAAAGAAGATGTGGCAGATCGCAGGATTGTTTATTTTCGCAGAGGCAGTAATGTACTTTATGATACTTAACGTTTGGTACAAAACTTGGGATTTTGTTGGGATGGATAAGATAGTGACACCCCTTGTTGGACTTTTGGCTCTAGGTGGTGGAGTGTATTTTCTTAGAAAATATTTCAAAAACAGAAAGACCCTTACTTGCGATGTTACAAGTATGAAATATCAGCAGGGGGTTGAAGCGAAGATAAAAAAACTTATACATTCTCCCCTTACTATTGTTACTGCACTCGGAATAATAGGGATTGCATTTTCTGTAAATGTGATAGAGTTTGCGTGTTCTGTTGGTATTCCGCAGGCATTTACAAAAATACTGGAAATGAACGCTCTTAGTTTTGCGACACATCAGTTCTATATTTTTGTTTATACATTCTTTTACATGGTAGACGATCTCATCGTGTTTGGACTTGCTTTGTATAGTTTCAATAAATTGCATTCAAGTTATAAATACGCAAACTTCTCCGCACTTGCAGGTGGAATACTAATGCTTATACTTGGCACAATCATGTTGTTTGCTCCTGGTATATTAATGTTCTAATTCTTATGAAATTTTTGGGAATTGATTATGGTTCTAAAAGGGTGGGTATTGCTATTTCTGACGACGATGGCAGTCTTGCGTTTCCAAAAATTACTCTCGAGAATAAGAAGGATTTGAAGGGGAAGATAAAAGAAGTATGTGAAGGGGAAAAAGTAGAAGGTATTGTAGTAGGGGAGTCACTTGATTCTAAAGGAGAACCAAATCCAATAATGAAAGACATCGCAGTGTTTAAAAAGCATCTTGAGGATGAATTATCTCTCCCTGTGTATTTTGAGGCTGAGTTTATGACATCGCACCACGCAGCGATTGGTGGTAAGAAAGGAGAATTCAGAAGAGAAACACTAGATGCTTCCGCCGCCGCGCTCATATTGCAGAGATTTTTAGACAAGAGGAATAATTAATAATATTACAATAATACTATGATAAATTTTGAAGATTTTACAAAGTTAGATATTCGTATCGGTACAATAGCATCTGTAGAGAAAGTACCGGACGCAGATCGACTCTTACGTTTAATGGTTGATTTGGGGGAGGAAACAGAAAGACAAATAGTTTCAGGAATCGCAGAACATTTTCCAGAACCGGAAGTGCTTGTTGGTAGGCAAGTCCCAGTACTTCTAAATTTAGAGCCAAGAACGATTCGTGGAGTGGAAAGCCAGGGAATGATTCTCTATGTTGTTGGTGACGACACGCTTACTACTCTTGAACCATCAGAGAAAACACCGAACGGTACATCTGTGAAATAATTTTCATAAAAATGTTTAGTTTTTTAGATAATACAAAAAAACGTATACGAGAATGGGCGGTGCGACATGCGGAAGGTCAGCATGCTAAATTTTGGCTTTCCGTACTTTCTTTTTCTGAGGCATCATTTTTCCCGATACCTCCCGACATACTTTTGATTGCGATTCTCCTGGCAAACAAAGCACGAAAATGGTTTTATTACGCATTTATTACCAGTGTGTTTTCTGTTTTGGGTGGTATTTTGGGATATGGGTTAGGCTTTTTCTTTTTTGATGTTTTTGGGCAGTCCCTAATCTCTTTTTACGGACTTGAGGAAGAATTTTTAAATCTAAAGGTCGTGTTTGATCAAAATACTTTTTGGGCGATATTTGCAGCCGCTTTTACTCCGATACCATATAAGATATTTACAATATCAGCTGGTTTATTTAATATTAATTTCTTTGCATTCATCGTTGCATCTATCTTGGGTAGGAGTGTAAGATTTTTTGCAGTGGGCTTTATTTTGAAATTTTATGGTGATAAAATAGCAGGTGTTTTGTATAAATATTTTAATATTTTTTCTGTTGCTGTGCTAGTGTTACTTATCCTCGTTGTTTATGCTTTTATATAACTTATTTCTGACGTATAATATTACTAAATGAAACAAAGTATTTTTTATAAATTATTTCCACCTCCAAAGTTTTTGGCGATGCCTGTTGTTGGGCTTGATATTTCCGATGAGTCTATTCACTTTGTTGAACTTTCCCCAGCAAAAGGAGGATGTAAAATAAAAAGATTCGGTGAAAAAAAGATACCCGAAAAAATTATTGAATCAGGAGAAATTAAGAAACCCGAAGAGTTTGTAAAAATATTAGCTTCTTTGAAAAGTGAATTTAGTTCTCATTTTGTAAACGTGTCTCTGCCTGAGCAACGCGCGTATCTTTTAAAGTTACGCATTCCAAGAGTAAAGAAAAAAGAAATCCGTGGCAGTCTAGAGCTTCAGCTTGAAGATAATGTACCAATATCGCCAGCCGAAGCAGTCTTTGATTATGAGACAATTAGAGTAGATAAAGGTGAGTCAACAATGGATGTAAGCCTTTCTGTCTTACCTCGTAAGATTGTGGAGAACTACATAGAGACAATAAAAGATGCAGGGCTAACTCCTTTATCGTTTGAGATAGAGGCTCAAGCAATCGCACGTGGGGCAGTGCTTGAGGGGGATGATGGAACTTTTATGATAATAGACTTTGGTAGGACAAGGACAGGAATATCTATCGTAAGCAAAGGGGTAACGAGATTTACCTCAACCGTTGAGATTGGAGGTGCTGCTTTGACAAGGGCGATAAAAAAAACACTCTCTATAAGTTTTGAAGAAGCGGAAAAGGTAAAAAAAGAAAAAGGAGTTTCTGGTCAAGATAAAAACAGCGAACTCTTTCTTACGATGATGTCCATTGCGGGAGTGTTAAAAGACGAAGCTAATAAGCATTACATTTATTGGCATACACACAAGGATTCATCGGGGGAGAAGAGACCATCTATAGAAAAAATAATTCTTTGTGGCGGTGACTCAAATCTTGCTGGTCTTACGGATTATTTATCAGTTGGACTTCGTATTCCTGTTGAACTTGCAAATTCAATGGTAAATATAAACTCATCAGATCGATATATTCCAGATATGCCTTTTTCTGATTCGTTGAGGTTTACAACTGCAATAGGGCTTGCTTTGAGGCAGTTGGGGTAATTATTTAATATGGTAAATTTACTTACAGTATTTGAAAAAAAACAGATATTAAAAGAGTACAGAATGCGACTCGCAACTGTATCGTTGTTTGCGCTTTCTTTTTTGGTCGCAATCGCTGTTGTTTTGTTACTACCAGCATATCTTTTGTCGTCAGTAAAATACAATGAGGTGTTTGAACAATTGGAATTAGAAAAGAAAAAAATATCTAGTATTTCAACACAAGAAGATCCAGTAGAGATAACTAAGGATGTAAACAATAAATTGAACATACTTAAAGGTGTTGATTCGTCTTTGCCTGACCCCTATGAAATAACAACAATAATAATAAAACATAAACCAAAAGGGGTATTTATCAGTGCAATTCTTTATGACAAGAACAAAGATGAAGGAAAGATATCTGTGAACGGGGTATCAAAAGACAGAGAAACGATGCTTTCTTTTTTAAGATCCATGGAAACAGAAAATGAGTTTTCAAGCGTGGAGCTTCCAATTTCAAGTTTTGTTAAAGGTGAAGATATTGATTTCTCAATACGAATAATTATTGAAGAAATTGTTAACGAAAAAAAAGAAAATGAGAAAGGATAAACAAAAAATAATAATAGTGCTTGTTCTTGTGATTATTCTTAATTTAGCGCTGTTTGGTGTGTACGCATTTGTTATTAATGCAATAAAAGAAAAGAATGGAGGTGTTTCTGCGGTTTCTGTTGAGCTTGAGGGGTATTTAAACAAAGAAGGAAAAGTAAGTACTGTAAAAATGGCGATAGAGAAGACAAGAGACCTCAGAATAAGGCTTGAGAAGTATTTTGTAGACATGGATGATATTCCCACCTTTACTAAAAAAATAGAATCTTTAGGAGATGTATCGGAAGTAGAATCTATCACCATAAATGGCTTAAATCAAAAAGGTAATATTCTGTTGCTTGACTTTAGTGCAAAAGGAGCGTTTGGTAATATTCTTTACCTCGTACAGCTTGTTGAGAATCTTCCATTTAAGGTGAATGTTAAAAAGTCATATATAAATAAAATCAAAGGTGTTAAAAGTGAAGGAGAAAGTGCGCAGTGGGAGGGTGTGTTTAGTGTTGAAATTATTGGGTTTTTAGATGATCAAAAAAATGATAAAAATTAATTTAAAAAATATCATAGGAAAGTTTTCTGAGATTGGTGATAGGGATAAATTAAAATCAGTTCTTACTCCCCATAGAGATTGGAAAATAATTATCATAGTAAGTTCTTTTTTGCTTATTGTTTTAAGTGTATGGAGTGTGTATTTTTTCATACAAGTTAATGAAGAGAAGATGTTTTTTGAAATAGAGGAAAAATCAGTAGAAGATTTTGAAGTACTTGATGTTGAGGGATTAAAAAAAACAATAGAATTTTTTGAGAATAAAGAAGAAAAATTCAACACACTTACTGAAGAAAAACCTGGCATTGTTGACCCATCGCTATAATATTGATATATTTCTATAACTACTTTGCCCCTGTAGTTCAACGGATAGAACAGTAGCCTTCTAAGCTTCAAATCGAGGTTCGATTCCTCGCGGGGGCACAAAACAAAGAAGCCCAATGCATCGCATTGGGCTTCTTGTGTTTTATAGACCCCGCGAGAAGTCGAACGGCGGAGGCTGTGAAGCCGTGCGTAGCGTAGCGGAGCATGTATGCCGAGCCGCATCCAGTAGTACTTACGAGATTGGAGCCCGCATGGTTCGT
>CAYSEK010000032.1:0-8164 GCA_964430255.1 uncultured Candidatus Saccharibacteria bacterium | reverse complement strand
CACCTCTGTCACCACCAAAGCTTCGTCCACCGGACTTCTTACCACCCCTACCACCGCTGAATTTATTTTCTTTATTGAAATTTCCCATAAGGATTTATATCTTTATATTATCTAGTGGGTAGTAGTCTATGCTTTTTATCAACTAAAAGCAATGGCTTGAACAGCATACGCGGAAGTAGTGGAAAAGATAGGGGCACAACCTTCTATTGAGTTCATTACTCGTGCGCAAAAGAAAGCAGTACCCCATTTTGAGATGATACAGACAGACAATGGACCAGAATTCTCGACATGGTGCACTCATGGGTGGATGAGGCTTGGTATCGCGCATAGGCATGGCAGAGTGCGTAAATCAAATGATCAAGCGCATGTTGAGAGATTCAATCGAACTGTTCAAGAAGAGTGTTTGGATCGTGTAGCACACAGTATTCCTTCATTCAAAAAAGCGCTCAAGTCATACTTGCCGTATTACAACAATGAGCGCACGCACATGGGTATTAATTACCAAACTCCTTTACAGGTGTTGCAAAGCTCTTGATTCTTTTACGTTATATAGAACCTTAGAGCGTCCCATAATAAAATGTTCATAAGTGATTTGGCTAAATCAGGATTACTTACTTTAATGTCCAGAATATCAGTGAATTTATCCCATAATAAATATTTTTCATATTCAAATTGATCATCTGATATCTTGACTGGTCCCTTTTCAAATAAACCCCGGGCAAGTTTTTTGATACTTTCAAAATTTTGACTCTTTGAGAAAACCATTGTATAAAGTATAATTTTGTGATATGATTACAAACGGAAGAATTCTACGGTAGATTTCTCAAAATCATTCATTCGCAAGCAGAAAGGGGGTTCAAAATGAGTAAAATCGTAGCAGTTGAGGGTATCTGTTGCAGTGGAAAAAGTACTTTGGTGGGCAGTCTTGGACATACTGACATGGGAGTCGTAAAGGAATACGGCGCATATACCAAAGATCAGTTTCCAAAACTGGCCAACACTCAAGAAGAATTGATAGAAAATACTCGATTCTTCATCGAACTGGAGCGTAAACGATACAAGGACAGTTTGGTCGCAGTGAGACATCACCATGTATTGGTTTTGGATAGATCTTTCATCACCTGTTGTGCGTTCGACTACGCCGCATTCGCAAGGACGAAACTATCTTCACATCAATCTCTGATTGAAAGTATGTGGCAGGAAGAGATTTGGAAACTATCGCCAGATCTCATGGTAATACTCGAGGTTGATGAGGTAAATTTCCATCAGCGGCTAAAGAAATCTGGTAAAGTCCTGAACCAGACACTCTGTGATCCAAAGTTTAATCGCAGGGTCAATCAATACCTGCGTAATGTGCCTACTCATTGGGGGATTAAGGTTGTGCGTATTAATACAAACCACCTTGATTTGTCCCAAGTGTTAGAGCAAGCGCTTGGTATCCTGTAAGGTCGTCCGAAGTTTGGACGACCTTATTTTTATATTCTTAGTATTGCCATTCCCATTTGTTATGCACATCATTACTAATTTCACATAGCGAGTCCAAAACATCAGCTTCACTTCTTGGGATAAAGACTCTCCCACCTAACTCAGAAAAACAAGCACAATTATTTTTAGAATCATCTATAAGAGTGCAATATTCAATTGGCACATTATATCGTTCGCTAACCTCTAAAAACAACTTTCCATTATCAGACTTTTTAAATGTGCCTCTTATGTAGGAGTCGTGGATCTCATCAAATACGTCGTTGAGATATGTATTATTTGGAACGGTAAATCTACTGAAGGTGTCCATGTTGTCAGTAACAAGAATAATGTGATAGTATTTTTTAAGTTCCGATAACATGTGTAGCACCTTCGCAGATATATCTATATTTTTACACTCTTCGATAAAAAGCTTTTTTATTTCGTTGATTTCATTCACTGGAATATTAAGAGCAACCCGAAGTCTTTCATGTACATCTTCGGTGGTTAATTCTCCAGACATCCAGCCCAAGACAAGATCCTTATCTTTTCTGAAAATAAATTCTTCTATTACTTGGAAATGTTTATTTAATTTATGTTTTGGATCTTTTATAGTTATCCAAAATGGATTGTAAGAAATAACACCATTGAAATCTATGAATAGAATATTTTTCTTTTTCCCCGCAAATACATCCACAACAGTTTCTGTGCAATCTCTTGATGCTTCAAATTCTTTAATTTTGTTTCTAAGTTCGGCGCTGTAATCGGTAACTCTTTCGTGTAAGTTTTTTTCTATTTCTGTATAATAATGCGCGATTACTTTTGATCTAATACGGGACAATTTTATATAGGGTAGTATTTTTTTATTTGTAAATGTCTCCACATCTTGTAGGTACCCCCGGGAATCCAGTTCCATTTTTGTCCTAACGCATTTTTCACAAACCCCGCAGTTATAGGTATCGTGTACATTTTTCCAACAAACACGAAGATATTTCTTCAACAACGGTTCTTGTTCCATGATCGACCTAACCTTCATCATTCTGTTTTTATCTATGCCATAGTTCTCCACAACTACATACTCATTTGAATACAGATAGTCTAATTCAGAATGAGAACCGTCGGCTGTTTGATTTGCAAGATCAAGACTTGATGGTATATAAATTTTCTGATAGTTACTAAAAAGGTTAGAAACTGAACCAAGAGCCATCCCATACGTATATTCCCAAGAAAATTCTTTTTCTGTCAACTCTCGCAAATTAGTCGTTACAATGTCCAAATTCATTTTTTTGTGATCAGAAATATCTTTGATGTTGGGCACAATTAAGGATACCAATTTTGTATCAGTTACCTTTATATCGAAACCGACCACATATATCAATGATGTAATACTCTTCTCATTAGCAAGAACATAAAACGAATCAACGCCACCGGTAAAGAATGTCCCCACTTGCTTATTTTTCTTATTTCTATGTTCGCAACTGATTTCGGCGATGATTCTGATTTTATGTAAGCGCAATTCTGGAAATAACTCAATGACTTTATCTTGTATGAGTTCTAATTTTTCAAATAATCCTTGTGAAATTTGATATCCACCGCAATCAATGTCGCTATTATTTTTCATTGAAATCAAAAGTACGCCAAGAACAAACGAATTTGCATTTAAAGTTGTACCTGGCTCTGCTAACCTAAGCTCAAACCAAAGTACACTTTTTCTTTGCATATAATCCGTATACGAATACGTGATTGTGGTTTTCTCACCAGCCTTTGAGATTGTTATTTTGTCTAATATCATAAATGATTCGTCTCATTATAAAATTTTTTTGTCGTTTCTTTCAATCTGTTAAATTGTGTCTGAATTTTGTTTACATACATCTCTCTGTGAGAGACTATGTGTGCAAAGTTTTTTACAATATTCCTTACATCCAAACTTGAGATATCATGGAGGAACATATTCTGATCTAAACCTATTTCTTGATAGAGTGTAGAATTCTTTTGGGCGCAGTACGCATTCAAATTGATTCCAATCACTGGTACACTGTGTGCAAAAGCCAACACAATCCCGTGATATCTTGAAGAAATAACAATATCCAATTCTGAATATTTATTATACATAGTTTCTACTTGAGTTTTGAAATCTTTATTTTCTATAAGTTCCGAGTAACTAGAAGAAATATAATCGTTTATTTTTGCCTCATCCATCATTGACCTCATGTATCTCAAGTCGTCACCATGCTCCTCTTCTTTGCTATAATAATGCGGTATCAAAATAAATGATATATTACCGATACTTTTTGTGAGTTCCTTTACCAAATTAACTAGTATGTCCTTATGTAAATTTTCATTCTCGAATTCATGCAAGGATAGACCAATCTTGATTTGAGCTTCTTTTGTTTTGTTTATAACCTTAGTTTCCAACAAGAGAGTATCGTCTGGGCAGAAATGTATGCTAGATTTATTGATCTTCAAGTGTAATAGGTTCTTGAAGGAAATATTTTTGTCTCTTATGCCTATTATTGTTACAGATCTTAACGCACTTGATACAATCTTTTTCAAGAAAATGTTTTTAAAAATTCCGATTGTTTGGCCTGAAACAAAGATAGGGATGTCATACATATTGGCAATATTGATCAGTAATGCGCGATACAATACATGACCATGCCAAACTTCATTTATATTTCCTCCACCTGAAATATGTAGTCTATCACACGCAATCAGATTTTTAAGAGTTTGTTTAAAATATTTTGGAAATATATTTGCAGTAAAAGTTGTATGCAGATACGCTGAAAATAAAAGAAGGTAATAGTGAATAAACCCCTTGATATAAATATCTCTACTCTCTGTAAATAAACCATTACTGTGTGAGATGGATCTTGAGGACGCATAAACTTCAAAATGATGATCTGCATACCACTTCAAATTTGCATAAAACATAGCCTCATCACCAAAATGAAATCCTCCTTTTTCATCAAGACCAATATCTCCTAAGATAAATACTTTCTTGTTTTTCATAATCATCGCTCAGTTTTATCTTTTCTTAGGGAAGTATTAAAGATCTTACTTACGACTATATTCTTTACTGCAATTGTCGGTCCTATACTTTGAAATAAGTATACCGACAATGAGGCGATGAATAGACCGAGAATCCTTTTTATACCCATTCCGTCTTCAAAGTATGTAGGATACTGCTTCTCTAATTTAGCAAGAATAATGTAGTTGTTCCCAATGGAATACACCACAAAAAGTAGAATGACCATGACAAGTGACATCCAGTTGACAAAGAAAGCTAGGATAAATAGGAGAAGCCACACGTATGTAGTAAATAACCAAACCAATGCTCTACCGGTATTGAGAGTTGACCAGATAAGTGCTTGAGATATTTTGTTAGGATACTTTTTAGCTGAGATCTTAAAGTATATTGGGTAATATATAACACCATAAAACCAAGATGTATACTGTTTAATAACAGATTTTATGGTTCTAGGAGATTCGCCGATCTCTAACATTGGCAAAACATGTATTTTCTCACCACTCAATCTCAAGAAAAATCCCAGGGGTATATCTTCATTAGAAGTATCTGTAGGAAAATATCCGATATTCTCAAGGGTTTTAAATTTTATGCAGAGTCCATGTCCCACAACATGTCCGCATTCTTGAAATAATGTATCTTTGCCATCTAATTGATTTCGCAGGCGATATAACTCATGAGCAAAAGTCCAGCGACTTTGATATAGAGCGGTGGCTCTTAAAATATCGCCTAAAAACGTGTTAGGGTATTGAGTATAATTATCAATAAAGACAGTACTTTGCTGTATTACATTTGCTGATTTATTGTTTTGTATATATTCTTGAAATTCATCTATTGTATTTTGGTCTATTACAGAATCCGCATTGTAAACTAAAACAAATCCATTATAATTTTGTTCTTCCAGAATTTTACAAGCGTAATTAAGTTGGTGCGACATCACTCCATTGGTATGTGGGTAGTGTACCACCTCAACATTTTTGTATCGCTCTTTTTCTTTCTGTAAGATTTTAAAGGTAGTTTTGCTGTGTTCACCCCTTTCTGAGTTTTCTTTTTCCGTAGTGATAAAAATTACCTTCTCTATATCTTTTAAAACTGTGAATCTTTCTAGCGTCTTGTGAATTATATTTTGTTCTCTTAAGACCGGAATAAGAATAATAAATCTTGAGAATTGTTTAGTACCATATACTACCTCTGATTTTCTATTTTTATAAAACCATTGCAAAGAAATATACATTTGAATAAATCCCTCAATCATTCTCAAGGAAACTGCAGCTAAAAGAATTAAAAAGAGTAAGTAAAGTACCATAAGAAAATTTTAATAAGCCTTAGCAAACAGGACTTTATTTGGAGCATCTTTTTTACAGTAGATATATTTACCGGCATTACCTAAACCACTATCAAAAGGGATGCACCTAGTACTCGCGCTTGTTTCTTCTTTTATCTTTTCTTCGTAATTTCTATCTAAACACAAATGAGTGAAAATAAATCCTTGTCTTTCATTCATAACTTTCTTAAATTCCTTATAGTCGGAGACTTCACGAGTATTTTCCAGACGAAATTTCCTTGAATTTTCAAGTAGTGTTTCTTTTATCCGCTCTAGATTTTCCTTTACGCAGGAGGATATCTTCATATTTGAGACGGACTCTTTTTTCCCAGTAATTCTATCTACAATCACTACGGGCTGTTTTTGAATATCTTTAGGGCCAATCTCGATTCGGAGTGGAAAGCCCTTCCGTTCCCACTCAAAGTATTTGGAACCAGGCCTTCCTTCTCTCTCATCTACTTTGCATTTGATTTCGACTGTTTCAAGTTCGATTTTAATTTTCTGTACTTCCGCAAAAACAGCTTTCTTTTCATCATCGTTACTCCAAATAGGAATTATCACCACTTGTATTGAAGCAATCCTAGGTGGTAACACGAGGCCTTTATCATCGGAATGTGACATGATAAGAGCGCCAATGATTCTTGTGCTGAGACCCCAACTTGCTTGCCACACATATTGTTTTTTCTGATTTTCATCCAGAAATGAAACATCAAAAGATTTTGCAAAATTTTGCGCCAACATATGTGATGTGCCTGACTGCAGAGCTTTGCCGTCTTGCGTCATGGCTTCAATAGTAGCTGTGTATTCGGCCCCAGGAAATTTCTCTGATTCGGTCTTTTTGCCTTTCACAAGTGAGATGGCTAGATATTCTTCGACAAACTGCCTATAAACCTCAAGCATCTCAAGCGTTTTTTCATCAGCTTCTTTCCTCGCAGTATGGGCAGTATGCCCTTCCTGCCAGAGGAATTCTGTTGTGCGCAAGAAAAGCCTCGGTCGCATTTCCCAGCGAACCACATTGCACCACTGATTGATGATGAGCGGCAAATCTCTATACGAATGAATCCATTTTGAGAATGCGTCGTAAATAATTGTCTCTGATGTTGGACGGATAACAAACGGTTCTTCAAGCTCGCCTATTGGAACAAGTTTTCCATCTTTTTCTTCGAGCCGATGATGTGTAACAACCGCGCATTCTTTTGCAAATCCTTCTATATGTTCAGCTTCCTTTTCTAAAAAAATTTTCGGGATGAGTAGTGGAAAATATGCGTTTTGTGTGCCACTCTTCTTAAACTCCTTATCCAAGATTTCCTGAATATTTTCCCACAGAGCATAACCGTAGGGTTTTATGATCATCGAACCTCTGACTGGAGAATTTTCTGCCAAGTCTGCCTCGCGAATTACATCGAGATACCACTCTGAAAAATTCTTCTCACGGAAAGTTATCTTATTCATTGAGGCATTGTTGTTTTTATTCATAAAGTTTATTTTATTAAATCATCTACACTAACACCGAGCGCGTTGGCAATTTTTGAAAGTGTATCGATGGTCGGGTTCTTACTACCTCCCGATTCGATCTTTATAATCGTGTTATAGGTAATATCCGCCATTTTGGAGAGGCGATCTTGAGAAACACCTAGTTTCTGTCGGTATTTCTTGATGTTATTTGCAATGGTTGATTTTTTGCTTGCAGACATTGTAATATGTTACTATACTTAGAATAATACTTACGAGTGATCACCTAACTTATTACAATGATAGCAAAAAATAAAATAACTGTAAATAACAGGCTTACCCCATTCACTTATTTATTCTTCATTGCTAATTAGTATAGCGTAAAAAGAGAAAACCCACCAAAACTAGGCGTTTTGGTGGGTTTAGGGTTAAAAATTTAAGAGGTTGTTTTTTCAACAAACCATTTTTATTTTTAATAGTTTAAATTATTTTTTCTTTTTTGCTACTTTTTTCTTTGCTCCAGTCTTTTTCTTGGCAACTTTTTTTGCAGAGACCTTCTTTCGAGCTGGTTTTTTACTTACTGCCTTTTTGACAATTTCACCTAGAGCCACTGTATCGACTTCCTTCTTTTGGGTTTTTTTAAATTTCTTTGATTCCGTTGCGACCACCTTAGATGATTCTTTCGAAGTATCCGAGGTTAACGCCCTTAGAATTTTATCTAGCTTGGCATTTAAAACCTCAAACTGAGCTTTGTAATCTGGGCCTTCTTTGCGATCGCCACCCTTAGAAGGATACTTGTCTGCAAAACGTGGACGAGAATCTCTTTTTCCACCATCTCGAGAATTCCGTGGATTATCGCTTCCTTTGTTTTTGAAACAATCACTACAAAAAACAGGTTTATC
>CAYSEK010000031.1:0-8280 GCA_964430255.1 uncultured Candidatus Saccharibacteria bacterium | reverse complement strand
CCTATCTCTAGGCGTTCGTCTATTATACTCATGCAAGGGAAAAGGTCAAGCTTTCGCTTGACCTTATAAAATATACTACCAAGAAATTTCCATAGAGACAGAGCCCATGCTGTAGGGAATAAGTTCAACCTCAAACCCTTCTTCTACACACCAGTCATATACAATCTTACCAGCCCCATCTAGAGTATCCGTGCTCACCCCGCGTAAAAATTCAGGCATCAAGAAACACACTTGTAATTTCTTTTTGGTTAATACAGACTTTTCTCTTTCTCTTGCCTTAAAAGGAATATCAGCTATTATTTTCTCTGCTGTTTCTTTTTCTTGCTTAAGCCATTGTTCTCTGTCGTGAGTCTTCAGCTCTCTTGTACGCTTATTTTTCGCTGTTCTTTCTTTGTTTCGCTTTTCGTCTGCGCCTTGTAATTCTCTTAATAATTCACCTGCCATGATAAATCCTCCACGTTGTTGAACACATAAAATTTACATCTACGCTCACACTACTTCACGCAAGGAAAAAGGTCAAGCTTTCAAACAAGACGAGACTTAAGAACGACTCAACATGTTTAGGTATTCATAATATGATATAAAAAACGGCTAGATTATACAATCTAGCCGTTTTTGAATTATGTATTAAATACCTGATTTAAAGAGCCATTCTGCGATAAAAAGTGCAATTATAAGCAAAGCAATATGTCGTGGATGTCGATTTAAAAACATCTTCTTAGATTGCTTCTTCTTGTGAGTAGTTGAATTATCAAAAAAACCATCATCTTCACACATTATCAATCTCCTCTACTGTAAATATTCTACAACCTTTTTACTATATTATTTCTTTTTTTGCAAGCGTTCTACTGCTACAAGTAGCGGTGATGCCAAGAAGATTGATGAATATGTTCCAAAGAAAATTCCTAGAGCTAGTGCTAGAGAAAAGTTTTGTATTGACTCCGGACCGATGAAATATAGTGAGAGAAGTACAAAAAGTGTCGTGATGGAAGTATTGATGGAGCGTGTGAATGTTTGTTTTAAACTCTTTCCAACTGTCTCTCCAAAGTCTTTTGAGATCTTATTTCTAAGATTTTCTCGTACTCGGTCAAATACAACGATAGTATCGTTGATAGACAAACCAAAAATAGCGAGGACGGCTATCACAAACAGTGAATCTATCTCATATCCAAGAGCGGCAAAAATTCCTGTTGGAATAATGATATCGTGCGCAAGTGCTACGATTGCGATACCTCCATACTTCCAAGAAGACACAGGTTCAGACACATGACGAAATACATAAGCAATAAAGAAGACAATGGCTATAATCACTGTCGCAATCGCAACCCAAGCCTTACTGCGAAGCTCAGCGCCGATGGTAGGACCAACCGCATTAAAACGCTCTTCATTCATCGCAACCTCGCCACCCAATGACATAGCAGAAAGAAGTGCTTGTCTGTCACTTTCGCTTGAACCTTCCGCTCTGACAATAAACCCATTCTCCCCTGTTGGTTGCACAATCACCTGCCCCGACACGGCACCATTTAGACTTTCTTGTACAGTCGCTAGCTCTGGACGCTCCTCTGAATAACTCACTTCCAAGATTGACCCTCCTTTGAAATCAATACCGAGATTCAGACCAAAACTAAACACGGAAAACAGAGACGCTCCAACAAGGAATGCTGATATAGTAAAAAATATTTTTCTGTATTTTATTATAAACATAATATTATTTTTCAGTTTCTAGTTTAGTGTTTTTAGAAAAACACAATCCTGTTCCAAATAAAAATTTGGTAATGCCTTTATTCTCTCCTTTTGCAACAGATAACAAAAATGTTCTTGTGATAACAATCGCTGAGAACATGCTTACAATAATTCCCACGCCAAATGTCAAAGCAAATCCTTCAATCAAACTTGTACCAAACCAGAAAAGTATTACTGCGGTAATGATACTCGAAGTATTACCATCGCGGATAGACAGCCAAGCCCTTGTAAACCCTTCACGTACAGCGTCGGCGACATTCCTACCATTACGTAATTCTTCCTTCATACGTTCAAATATAAGGATGTTTGCGTCAACTGCCATACCAATAGAGAGTACAAATCCTGCAATACCTGCTGCTGTAAGTGTGACAGGGATCAGTTTAAATAAAGCAAGGACGACTGCTATGTAGATACCTAGAGCAACAACCGCCAAAACACCTGGGAGTCTGTACCAAAGAATCAAAAATAGTGCTACGAGAGAAAGCCCCCACATGCCGGCGTTAACACCAGCACCAAATGCCTCCTCTCCGAGAGAAGCACCAATAGTTTGCGTTGAAAGAAGTTCTAATTTTTCTATTGGAAGCGCGCCGGAATTTAACCTTCCAACAAGAATTTTTGCCTCTTCTATCGTAAATCCGCCAGAGATAACGGCACTACCTCCGATTATTTCTTCACGTATTACAGGCTCTGAAATTGATGCGCCATCAAGATATATCGCCAACACCTTACCAACATTTTCTTTTGTTATTTTAGCAAAAAGTTTTGACCCTTCTTTGTTGAATTTTATAGAAATAATTGGATCACCAGTTGTGGAATCAAATTCAAGTCGTGAGCTGTCTAAAAATCTCCCCGTTAAACCTGTTGATTGATATATTTCTTTTGCCAAAAGTGGGTTCATCTCTGGCTCTTTTCCTTCTTCAACAGATTTTTTGAATTCTTGATAAGCCTCACGTATTGGTATTAATTCTTCTTCTGATATCTGTTTCTTGAACTCAAGAGTAGGAGTAGCTCCAATCATCGCTACCGCTTTTTCAACATCTGTTATTCCTGGGAGTTCTACGATAAGCCTATATTTTCCTATTTCTTCACTCTTAGACAAAACTCCTGTTTTTTCTACCTGCACTACAGGCTCTGCCACTCCAAACATGTTCACCCTTCGTTCTATTACATCACGAAGTGCGTCCATTGCATCAACAACCTCCCCTTCTGGAATATTGGATGGATCTGCGCTGTAAATAAGGTGTGTACCACCAGAAAGATCAAGCCCTAATTTAAAAGGAAAGCTTGACTCAGTTCCAACACGCTCGGAGGAATAACCAAAATATCCGACTCCAAGACCAGACAAAAGTAAAATAAATGCTATTAGTCGTGTTTTCCACATAATTAAGCCCCATTATATGCCTTTTGGTTTATTTTACAACTTGACGAACTAGCGTTTTCTATTCACAATAATTGAATTATATGCGTAATACACAAAAGAAGCGATAATACCGCCAATAACATACCCTGCAAGAATATCTATAGGCCAATGAATACCTGCAATAATACGAGAAAGCCCTATTACAAGTGCGCCAAGTAGATAGAAAATTGCAATCTTTTTATGATAAAAATAAAGCACGGTTGCTATGGCTGAGAAAAACGTTGCGTGACCTGATGGAAATGACTCCATCCTGCCATAATCTAAAAGTTTTGTAACATCATCCAACAAAACAAAAGGTCGTGGAGATGGATAAACGTGTTTTATTATCCAAGACACTGCCCACGCAAACAAAGCCGCACTTAATACAACAATCACATTATGAAAACCCCTACCCTCGTGCTCATGAGACAAAAGAAAAACAACAAGACCAAAAAGTAGTAATACACCCAGCGTATCAGCAGAAAACACAACTGCGGTATCCAACCACTCGTATTGTCCTGCAAAACTGTTTAAATAATTAAATATTATTTGATTCATTATTTTTATTTTATCTTCTTTTTAGAGCGGTGGCGAAGCCACCGCTCTAACTCTCTCCTTAAAAACCGACTACACTCCGCTTCGCGATAAAAGAGTTTTTATTGTCTGAAGTGCAATCTTGAGATCCAGCATAAACGAGCGTCCTTTTATATAATAAAGGTCATAAGATAATTTTACCTTAGTCTCACCATACCCCACGTTAAACTTAGGTGGTTTCACTTGATGAATCTGCGCCCATCCAGAAAGCCCAGGCTTGATCAAGTGACGTACGTTATAATAAGGTATCTCTTTTTCATAAAGTTTAACCAGAGAAGGTAATTCTGGACGAGGCCCAACAAGCGATATGTCACCTTTTAATACATTTAAAAGCTGGGGTAGCTCATCGATGCGTGTCTTGCGTAAAATATTTCCAACTCTTGTTACTTTGTCACCAGAAGACATTGTCCTGAATTTTATAATCTTAATAACTCTCCCACCTTTACCAATGCGATCTTGAGCAAAAAACACGGGACCACCATCATCAAATTTAACCGCTATATATACAAATGGGTATATAAAAAGTGACACAACTCCAAGCGCAAGCGATACGGAAATATCCATTGTTCTTTTTAAAAAATCATACACGACATGAGATGATGATGAAATATTCTCCAAAAACCAATTATAATTCACAAGAGAAAGTGGCACTCGGTCAAAGATATCTTCATACACTTTGTATTTATCAATAAATCGCACTTTTGAAAAAATAAGATTGTATAAATTAGGAAGAATCGGGGTAACTTTTTCATTGCGCAAATCCACAACGACAGTAGACACACCTTCACTATATATCTTTTTTACTATCTCTTCTTGAAAATCTATTGATTCCAATTTATCCAGATCAATTGATGAAATAAATTTCATGCTATATCTACTGTTTTGATTTACCTCTTCCTTTAATTCTTTCATCTCTTCACCGCTCCCTATGAGTAATGCCTTCTCGCGTTTCTTAAATCCAAAAAACGAGACAAGATACACACGCCAAAAATAAATGAGACCAAAAGAAAATATTAGATCTATAAATAAGTTCGTTTTAGGTGTAATAATAAAATATGGGATTAGATAAAAAAACAGTACAGCGATGCCACTATTTACTATCTGCGCACGCAATATAACAGAAGGAAGGCGACTTTTCAGCATCAAAGTATGTTTTTCATACAATCCGGCTATAAAAAAAACAAACACCCACATCGTAAAAATAAAGAAAAAGGGAGCAAAGTGAGCAAGCCACAACTCACTGTTTGGCAGACTAAGATACCGCACTAGAAGAGTAAGCCACAGCGCGGCAAGGAAAAATACAATATCCCCAAAAAGCAAGATGAGTGCTTCTTTTCTGTTTGAAATTCCTGTTTTCATATAATTATTCTAAATTAAAAATTCTACTGTATTGCGAGTATGTGGTATATAATATATTAAAATCTGTATAATATCTATATGACAAAAAAAGACGTCAATAAAAGAAAAATACTATATATAATAACTAAATCAAATTTTGGTGGAGCGCAAAAATATGTATTCGACTTATCGACAAACCTTTCCAAGAATACTTTTGATTCAGTTGTTGTTTCGGGAGGCGAAGGAATACTTAACGAAAAACTAAAAAAAGCTGGAATAAAAACAATCAAAATAAAGCAACTGCAGAGAGATGTGAGTATATTGAACGATATCATTGTTTTTTTTAACCTCTTAGAGATCATCAAAAAAGAACGTCCCGATGTTATACATTTAAACAGTTCAAAAATAGGAGGCTTGGGAGCACTTGCAGGACGTATTTACAATTTGATTAACCATAAAACAAAAGTTCTTATCGTATTTACAGCGCATGGATGGGCTTTTAATGAACCCAGGAGTTACCTGCAAAAGACTATAATAAAATTAGTATCGTGGGTTACAGTGCTTTTATCTCACAAGACTATTACCGTTTCAGAATTTGATTACAGGCAAGGAATTTTGATGCCTTTTACCAGAAACAAGATACTGGTTGTACACAATGGTATATCCAAGACAACTCTTATTAAAAAAAACTTAGCGAGAGAGATATTGCTGAAAAATACAAACACTGAAACCAACAATAAAACAATATTAATTGGAACAATATCCGAGCTGCATAAAAACAAAGGACTTAAATATGCAATAAAAGCGCTCAAAAACTTGCCGGAAAAATTTACAAAAGTTATATTCGTTATTATTGGAGAAGGAGAAAAGAGAAAATCTCTTGAAAATTTAATAAAAAAAGAAAGATTAGGCAAAAAAGTACTTTTATTAGGTTATAAAGACAACGCATCTTCCCTGCTGAAGGCATTTGATATTTTTATTTTACCATCTATTAAAGAGGGGCTCCCTTATGTTCTTCTTGAGGCAGGTATGGCAAAACTTCCTGTGATTAGCACGGACACAGGTGGTATACCTGAAATAATTGACGACATGAAATCAGGTATTTTAGTACGATCAAAAAGTCCTACGGAGATTACCGAGTCAATCACATATATGCTGTCAAATAAAACAAAAATGAAAGAATTTGGGCAAGAATTATACGGAAAAGTCAAAAAAGAGTTTTCCACAGAGAAGATGCTTAAAGAAACTATGCAAATCTACAAATCCTGATATAATATAAACATGTCAGTAGAATTCCCAGAAGAAAAATTCGAAGGAGAAAATAACTACACTCCTAACAAAACCTCAACCATGGTCAAATGGGTCATGAAGACAGGTCTAGTAAAAGACGAAAAACAAGCAAACATAGTACTTGTAGGTGTTGCTGTGTTGTTTTTTGTTGTTTCTTTTATTGTGATGTCAGATTTTGGTGGCTCAAAACCGCAACCTACATATATAGAAGACATCCCTGAAGACATACGAGCAACTCTCCCTCCTGAAATACTAGAAAGCATTCCATCTAGATATGAATAACATGAATATTAAAAAGGGTTTTACACTTATAGAATTGATGGTTGTTATTTCTATTATTGGACTTATGTCCAGTATTGTTCTTTCTGCGTTAAACGACGCGCGAGCGAAGGCTAGAGATGCACAAAGAATACAATCACTTAAAGAAATACAAAAAGCATTGATACTTTACTATGATGCTAATGGGCAATATCCTGATGATTTAAGTGGTAGTGTCTACGGTACAGACTGTTGGGAGTGTGTAGCCATTGGTATTTACGGTGTTGTGTATGACTCAAATAAACAAGCTGGATTACAACAATATTTAAGCACAAGACCATCAGATCCCAGTGTACCAGCAAGTGGACAATTCCAGGTAAATACTGCTACTGCTCGTGGGTATTATTATAAAGTTAGCGGTAGTGGACAGGATTATAAAATAGGAATAATAGGCACAATTGAAAACATAAACAACATACCAGAGTTTATGAGAGATACTAATTTTCATTGGCTTTTAGGTGTTACTATTACAAACACGTCATCGCTTTCATCACAAGCCGCTTCCAGTTGGAGTATCGGCGATGATGTTTCAGCCTTATAATTAAAATAAGTAAATAGTGTCAGACACCTTTGTTTTTTAAAATATGTGGCATAGTATTACAGCTTTTTAGTAAATAGTGTCAGAGTAAATAGTGTCAGACACCTTTGTTTTTTAGGTAAATAGTGTCAGACACCTTTGTTTTTTAGTAAATAGTGTCAGACACCTTTGTTTTTTAAAATATGTGGCATAGTATTACAGCTTTTTAGGTCTTCCCTTCTCTCGAAGAGTTGAATCAAGTCCATACTTCTCTACCGTTGTGAGTACATAATTATCATCACCAAACGGCACCCCTTTTATTTCAGACCTTTCAATCTTTTCAATTTCTTTCCCCGTAATCGGTTGCGCAAGAAATTTAATGTAATCTTCAGGTTCGCCGCAAATCCAAGGAAAAAGAAGTTTTTTCTCCTTATCAGTCCCTTTATATCTCCTGTACACGCTTCCATACCTCCAATCAAGAGGACTCTGCACCAACTGAGCGGTGACTGGATTCCGCTCAACGTACCGAAGAACCGTAAGTAGGTGCTCGTCGTTCTGGATAATGAAAGATTTATACCGCCCTTGATATAGCGGACCCTCACCAACAGTCTGTGTTATTGCACGATATCGTTGTGTGTGAGTAATAGTGATACGCTTCATAAAATTAGCAAGATCGCCGTCATGCAGCGGATAGAGTACGAGATGAAAATGATTTGGCATAATACTGTATGCTAAGATGCGCATACCTGTAATATCAACAGCCTCTTGAATGACAGACTCAAAAAGGCGATAATCTTTGTCTTCTTTAAAGATAACTTGTCTCCCCGCTGCTCTATTAATGCAGTGATATATCTCTCCTCCAGTATCTACACGTAGTGGTCGTGGCATAGTTTAAAAATTATACCATACTTTCCAGGAAACTAAGGTGTCTGACCCCTTAGTTTTATCACTACTCTTTTTCTTTTAAAAATACAGCGACAAATTTTAGGTATTCAACATAGTCGCCAATCTCATTTTTTATATCATCCACCATTTTTTTTAAATCCACTCTACCATATTTGTGCACTACTAAATTTCTAAG
>CAYSEK010000030.1:0-8344 GCA_964430255.1 uncultured Candidatus Saccharibacteria bacterium | reverse complement strand
ACGGGCCCCGAAGGGCCACAGATTAGCAATCTGCTGCTTTAGACCACTCAGCCAACCCTCCTGTGTGGATAATGTAGCATATTTTATGCACTTTATCCACAAAGATCTATCTTGTGTGAATACCTCAACGCCGTTGAGGTATTCACGTTTTTAGTGTGCGATGGTGAATGCGATTACTTTTTTTGCTCCACTTTTGAGTAGTGTTTTTCTTGCTTCTTCTATTGTCGCGCCTGTTGTCGCAACATCGTCAATTAAAATTATATTTGCATCTTTTATTTTATTTGGGGTTTTAACAGAAAAGCACCCATGTAGATTTTGTAAACGTTTCTTTTTGTCCTTTATGGAGACTTGGCTGGGTGTGTTCTTTGTCTTGTAAAGGACATTCGTTGCAAGCGTAAATGATGAGCCTTTGTCTATAAAAGACATCTCTCGTGCAATTACCTCAGACTGATTAAAGCCTCGTTCTTTCAGGCGCTTTTTTGAAAGTGGTATTGGTATGAGTATTGGATTACTGAAGTTTGAAAATATATTTTGCTCAGTTAATTCTTCTAGTACGATATCATACAATGAAAGTGCCAGTATCTTGCCGACCTCTTTATTGTTTTTATATTTCAAAAATGCAATAGCTTTTCTTGTAATATCATTTTTATAACTAAAGATTGATATGATCTCTGTTCGGAGTTTGTTTTGTTCTGGTGGGGGAATACTGAGTATGCATTTTTCGCACAGAGGAGTGTTTTTTGTCCTGCATCCAACACAAAAGACAGGGAATAGGATATTTAATATTTTTTGGATGAATAAATACATTATGGTTTGTTGTATTATTAAGCTGTGGATAAATATGAATGCGACACCTGCTGTTTGCCATGCTATAATTATAAAACATGGCAAGTATATTGAATAAAATTACAAACCTTGGCTTCTTGAAAATTGAGGAGGGTGTTCTTGGTATTGATATTGGCTCATCTGCGATAAAGATTGTTCAAATACAAAAACAAGGAGGCCGTGCGGTTCTAAAAAATTATGGAAGCCTTGCACTTGGTCCATACTCAGAACTCAGTATAGGTCAGGCTGTGAATCTTTCAAAAAATAAGATCGTTGAAGCTCTTACTGATCTTATTAGAGAGACAGGTGTTACAACAAAAAATGCAGCTATGGCAATTCCACTGAAAGATACGATGATTTCATTCATCAAGATGCCTAATCTAGCAAGAAAACAATTAGAACACATGGTGCCGATTGAAGCAAGAAGATATATTCCTGTTCCGATATCCGAGGTAACTCTTGATTTCCAAGTAATACCTCAAAAAGAGAAAGTGAAATCCGCAATACCAAGCCCAGATAAAGTTAAACAAGATAAGGTAGATGATAAAGTAGATGTCCTTGTTGCGGCAATACACAACAGTTCAATAAATAAGCACCAAGAAATAAAAAATCTTTCTGGCTTAAATATAAATCTTTTTGAGATAGAGGTGTTTAGTACAATAAGATCAACGGTGGGTCATGAAATTAGCCCTGTTATGATTATCGACATAGGTGCAGCTGTAACTAAACTTTCAATGGTGGAGTACGGCGTATTACGAAGTAGCCATCTGATAAATAAAGGATCTCAGGATGTAACTATTGCCCTATCCAAATCACTTGGAATTGGTATAGAGAAAGCCGAAGAGGTGAAGCGTAACCCAAGTTCTTTGGGTAGTGAAATTTCGAGTAATCATTTTTCTGAAGTAGTAAGCTTACCCTTTTCTCATATATTCTCTGAAGCAAAGAATATATTGTTGGATTATCAGAATAAAAATAGCAATACTGTAAGTAAGGTAATTCTTTCTGGTGGCGGTGTTCTTTCGGATGGGTTGATGGAGCTTGCGAAAGAAAATTTTAAAATAGATGTTGTCATGAGTGATCCTTTTGCAAGGTTGGATACACCAGTATTTTTAAAAAGTACACTCAAGGAGATTGGTCCTGAGTTTGCTGTTGCTGTAGGTTTGGCTTTAGAAGCACTTTAATTGTTATACACAATAGTGTAATTGCGTAAGTGGTAGTAATATATAAAGTATGGATAAAAGAAATAAAATATCATTCATTCCACAAAAACCAATCTCAAGAAAGGTTCAACGTTCTGGTCGTCCGACAAGTCTTTTGTTGGTGTTATCATTTGCTGTTTTTTTCTTTACATTTGTTTTATATGGCGGTATGACTTTTTATAGTTTCAATTTAAAAAAAGTGATAGATGATAAGCAAGGGGAGTTGAAGCTCTCAAAAGAAGAGCTTGACCCAGGTGATACGATGGGAAAAGCTCAAAAATTTCAAAAAAAGATAACTGACGTAAAGAATGTTTTGGATTCTCACATCGCACCTTCTGTTGTGTTTGGACTGCTGGAGGACATCACTCTACAAAGTATCTCATTCAGTACGTTTGAATTTACAGGTAGTGATGATACTACAGGGCAGGGTGTGGTTGTAGATGAAAAAAGTGTCAGAACATTATTTTCTATAAAGTTAAAAGGTAGAGCCCCAGGCTATTCATCGGTAGCATATCAATCGGAGGTTATAAAAGAAGAGATAAAGGAAAATACTAGAATTGAGGATTTTAGTATTTCAGGTATTTCATTAGACGAGACAGGTAATGTTTTATTTGACCTTGAGCTGGGCGTAGCTCCTTCTTTTCTTGTTTATAGAGATATGGTTAAACAATATCAGGTATTAAATAAAGAAATTGAAAATATTGAGAAAATTAACAGTGAAGACATCCCTTCGTTAAATAGCCTAGATCTTGAAGAATTGGATGTTATTTTTAATGAAAATGAATAAAATATAATGCTAAGACTAAGAATACTTATTCCAATAATTTTGACAGCAGTGTCGTTACTGGTTATTTTTTTCTATATAAAACCTTTATATTTTGAAATAATTAAAACTAATGAAAAAAAAGTGCAAATAGAAGATGCGATTCAAAAAACAAAAGAGATTGATGTTGTTTTGAGTGATTTACAGTCTGACTTAGACAGTATTTCAGATATTGATCTTGATAAAATTGATGCGATATTACCTTATGAGGTGGATGAGGTTCGGTATTTGGACATGATTAATTCTCTAGCTGTTTCGTACAATTTGCCGATTACTGGTCTTAAAATTAGTGGTTTGGAAGATTCGAATGAAGCTGGAATGGGCTCTCGTGCTGTAGTAAGTGGTGTTACCAGCAAGGAAGAAATTGCGGTCATTGATATTGAGTTTTCTATTTCTGCTACATATGAAGAATTTAAGGATTTCCTAGAGGTACTAGAAAGAAGTCTTGTCTTACTGGATGTTAATTCTATTTCTTTAACCTCTGGGCAGGCTGGGCTGGATTCAGGTATTGAGAATGGGGAAGATTTTTATAATTATGCGGTTAAACTCACAACATATTTGAAGAAATAAATTTGCATTATGAATAAACAAGATATCATAAAAAATATATTAATAATTGTCGCAGTGTTAGCCGTAATCTTTTTTGCGTATAAATTTTTGATTCCCGCAAAAGAAGAGGAAGGTGTAGTTGCAGGATCCCCATCACAGGGTGCTGGTGTAATTACTTCAACAAAATCAGAGGTTGTGAGTGTTAGAGATATTGAATTTTTGAGTAAGAAGCTTGAGGGCATAAAGGTTGATACAGGGATATTTTTAGAAAAGGGTTTTAGCAGTTTGGAGGATTATAGAACGGTGGTTCCTAAAGAGCCCATAGGTAGAGATAATCCTTTTTCTGAAATATAATTTAACATTACATGAGTTTTTTAAATAATCTTACAGAGAAAGGTGTAATTAAAAAAGAGGATGTTGCCATCTTCCTTAGAGAATCACAAGAAAAACACAAAGATGTCGAGGAGTTGTTGCTTGAAAGCGGTATAAGTGAAAGCGACATACTTGATGCAAAGGCTGAGTTTTCTGGTGTTCCCTTGCGACGGATAGGAAGTGACGGTGTTCCGTTTAAGGTATTGCGCTATATTCCTGAAGAGTCTGCAACGTATTATAAATTTGTACCTCTTGGTGTAAAAGATGGAGTTCTTGAAGTTGGAGTGTTTGATCCTGAAAACATTGAAGCACGTGACGCATTGCAGTTTATTTCCGCCAAGATAGATGTTCCTGTTAAGATCTTTTTGATTTCAAAAAAGGATCTTAAGAAAGTCTTAAAATCCTACAAAGGGTTGACTGGGGAGGTTACAAAAGCACTTTCTGAGCTTGAGTCGGAGATAAAGGATACAAAAGGCGTTGAATTGATCGAGGACAAAAAAGAGAAAAAAGAGAAAAAAGAAGATCTTGCTAAAATAACAGAAGCCGCACCTGTTACAAAAATTGTTGCGGTTATGATACGTCACGCGACAGAAGGTAATGCATCTGACGTACACATAGAGCATATGGGAGAAAAGATTCGTGTTAGATTTAGGGTTGATGGAGTGCTTTATACTAGCTTAATGCTCCCTGTTGCCGTGCATAGTGCGGTTGTTGCAAGAATAAAAATTCTTGCAAACCTTAAGCTTGATGAAAAAAGGAAACCCCAAGATGGACGTTTTTCAGCACGTATTGATGGAAGAAAAATTGACTTTCGTGTATCAACATTCCCATCATATTACGGCGAAAAAGTCGTGATGAGAATCCTTGATCCGGAGAAAGGAATGAAACCAATAGATCAAGTGGGATTGGGGGTAAAGGGTGTTGAGATAGTTAGAAATGCTATAAAGAACCCATATGGACTTATTCTTATTACAGGACCTACTGGTTCGGGTAAGACAACCACTTTGTATTCAATGCTTGGTGAACTGGACAAAGAAAAGAAGAATATTGTTAGCTTAGAGGATCCTGTTGAGTATCAAATAGGCGGAGTTAGTCAGTCGCAAGTAAGACCGGAGATAGGATATAGCTTTGCAAATGGATTAAGGTCTATTCTTAGGCAAGATCCAGATATTATTATGGTTGGTGAGATTCGCGACAAGGAGACTGCTCAACTCGCGATACAAGCTGCTCTTACTGGACATTTAGTGTTTTCAACATTACATACAAATAACGCGATAGGTGTTGTACCAAGACTTATTGACATGGGAGTTGATCCGTATCTTATAGCTCCTACTCTTATCTTAGCTGTGGCCCAGCGTCTTGTAAGAACACTATGTCCTGAATCAAGGAAGCCTGTTCCAGTTACGGAAAGCATGAAAGTAATGATAAACAAAGAGTTTGAAGATCTGCCGGAAAAATTCAGAAAAGATATTGTAATGGGGGATACTTTCTACGAAGCGGGGGTATCTCCTGAGTGCCCCGGGGGTACAAGGGGCAGGGTCGCTGTATTTGAATTTTTGGAAAAAACTGACGAGATTGAGAATGTTATATTAACAAACCCAGTAGAGCCTGAAATATGGAAGATAGCTAGAGCAAATGGTATGACAACAATGAAAGAAGACGCTATTAGAAAAGCATTTGAAGGGATAATACCGTTTGAAGAGGTTAACACCTTGTAGTGCTCTAAGTTTAAAGAATATATAATAAGCTTGTTAATAAGAGAGTTTATTTGTATTATTAATATAAAATATGGATAAAAAATATAAAATTCTTATAGTTGATGATGACAAGTTTTTATTAGATATGTATACGCTCAAGTTCAAAGAAAAAGGATTTGATGTTGACTCTGCGTTTGGCAGCATAAAAGCTCTCGCTAAACTTAAAGAAGATAATAGTTTTGATATTGTAATTATGGATATCGTTATGCCGGCTATGGATGGTTTTGAGCTTTTGGCAGAAATCAAAAAAGAAAAACTTGCAGAAGGAGCAAAGATGGTTATTTTGTCAAACCTAGGACAGCCTTCAGACATAGAAAAAGGGAATAAACTTGGAGCTGATGGATATATTGTAAAGGCAGACTCTACTCCATCTGAGGTTGTTGCAAAAGTAACAGAGCTGATAAACGGAAAGTAGTTTACAAATTATAAAATTAAAAGAATGAATAAAAAACTTGAAAATTTAATAAGAACAACAATAAAAGAAGGATCTTCTGATCTGCATTTATCTGTAGGGCATTATCCGACCTTGCGTGTTTCAGGCAACCTGTTGCCACTTGTCAATGAGCTTGTGCTCACAAAGGAAGATATGGAGTTTTTTGTTGATGATTTTTTATCAGAAAAAGAAAAAGATATTTTTTTTGAAACACAGGAAATAGATTTTTCTTATGAGTTTTTAGACGAAACAAGATTTAGGGGTAATGCTTTTTTTCAAAAAGATGGAATAGGAGTAGCTTTAAGATTAATAGCAAGTGAAATAAAAACATCCGCAGAGCTTAATTTGCCTCCAATCGTAGACGCTTTTGCTCGTAAGAAACAAGGATTCTTTTTGGTTGTTGGTCCTGTCGGGCAAGGAAAATCAACTACTCTTGCTTCAATGGTTGAACTTATAAACAGAGAACGTGCCGAGCACATCGTTACAATAGAAGATCCAATAGAGTATATATATAAGCCAGATAAGTCACTAATTGATCAGCGTGAGGTTAGAATAAACACAAAAGATTTTCACTCTGCACTTCATTCTGCTTTTAGGCAGGACGTTGATGTTATTATGCTTGGTGAAATGAGAGGCCCAGAGACCATGTCAGCAGCCGTTACGGCTGCTGAGACAGGGCATCTTGTCCTTTCAACACTTCATACTAATAATGCACCCCAAACAATTGATAGAATAATTGACTCTTTCCCATCAGGACAACAACAGCAAATAAGGATACAATTATCAAGTAGTCTTTTGGGTATTTTTTCACAAAGGCTCGTGCCGAGAGTTTCAGGGGGACTTGTTCCTGCTTATGAGTTGCTCATAAACAACAGGGCAGTAGCAAGTCTTATAAGAGAAGGTAGAACACATGAGATAAATGTTGTTATTGAGACAAGTATAAAAGATGGAATGATAAGCATGGATAGGTCTCTGGCAGAGTTGGTAAAAAGAGGTGAGATATCCCCAGATCAAGCATATCTGCACTCTCTTAATCCGAAGGTTCTTGAAAAATTACTTTAATTTCTAAAAATATAATTGATATATGCTTTTCAAATATAAAGCCATAACAAAAACAGGAGAGGAGAGAACAGGTGCAATAGAAGCACTGAATGAAGATGTGGCGATAAGCTCTCTACAGAGACGAGGGCTCATTATTGCTTCTATTTCAGATGCTGAAAAAGTTTCTATTTTTGAAATGGATATCGCTTTTCTCTCTAGGGTTAAAACAAAAGATGTAGTGATACTTTCACGACAGATAGCTACCTTGTTTGAAGCTCAAGTTCCTGCGTTGCGTTCATTTCAGCTTTTAGCTGCGGAGTCAGGGAATCCTACTTTGAGAAAGAAGTTGAATGAGATTTCTGACGACATACAAAGCGGTATGACCATTTCAGATGCATTGAATAAGCACCCAAGTGTATTTTCTGATTTTTATGTAAATATGGTGCGTGCCGGAGAAGAGTCAGGTAAAATTTCAGACACTTTTCTGTATTTAGCGGATTATATTGATAGGTCATATGAGTTATCTGCAAAAATACGTGGAGCTCTGACATATCCCGCTTTTGTGATAACAATCTTCATGGTAGTTATGATAGGTTTGTTTACATTCATTATCCCAAAATTAAGCGATATATTGACTGCTAGTGGACAAGAACTTCCGATATATACCAAAATAGTTATTGGTATTAGCGATTTTTTAGTAGGTTATGGGTTGTTTGCAGTAGTCTTATTAATAGCTTTAGGATTTTTATTTTGGAAATTTAAACGTGCAAATAAATTACTATTTTCAAGAATGGCATTAAAATTACCAGGATTTGGTAATTTATTTAGAAAATTATACCTCGCGCGCCTTGCGGATAATATGCACACGATGCTTTCGAGCGGTATCCCAATGGTACGTGCCGTCGAAATTACGTCATCTGTTGTTGGTAGTGAAATTTATAAAACAATCTTATTGGATTCTGTAGAAAAAATAAAAGGAGGAGATCCAATGTCAAAGGCACTGTCTGGTAAAAATGAGATTCCTGGAATGTTGATACAGATGATTCGAGTTGGAGAAGAAACTGGAGAACTTGGGAATATTCTCAAAAAAATTGCTATTTTTTACAAAAGAGAGGTTGATACTGCCGTAGATACTCTTATTAGTTTAATAGAACCGGCGATGATAGTGCTTTTAGGGATTGGTGTAGGAGGAGTGTTGGCATCGGTCCTTATGCCTATATATAACCTTGCTGGCGGTATTTAGGCATGCGGGAAAAGGTTCGACCTTAAGGAGGAATGAAGCGAAGCGTAATGCGGGAGAAGGTCGAACCTTGAGGAGCAGGTAATTGCAGTTATCCACACCTTA
>CAYSEK010000029.1:0-8633 GCA_964430255.1 uncultured Candidatus Saccharibacteria bacterium | reverse complement strand
ACAGGGCACTGCAGTTTACAACCAATCACTGCGTTCTTGGGTAAACTGGTTGCACCCACAGGGCACTGCAGTTTACAACCAATCACTGCGTTCTTGGGTAAACTGGTTGCACCCACAGGGCACTGCAGTTTACAACCAATCACTGCGTTCTTGGGTAAACTGGTTGCACTGCTCACTTACATTCCCAGCACTGCAATAATATAGTCGTCTGAGGACTCCTTATTATTGGTTGCATTATCCCACAAAGCTGATATAATACTCCCATATGCAACTCTTAATAGATATACTGCCGTGGATACAAGTAACACTTGCTGTTATTCTTGTGGCTATTATATTATTACAGCAGTCCAGCGCAGGAGCTGGTGGTGCCTTTGGCGGTAGTGATGGAGGATCTATAAACCACACACGAAGAGGGTTTGAAAAAATACTTTTTAGAACTACAATTATCATATCTGTACTTTTTACCATATCTGTACTTTCGGCACTATTCATCCAAAATTAATAAATACTACTGATTTTCAACAACTTTGATATAATCAAAATAACTCACACAAACTAGCTAAAACAATTGCGGTTTTACTATATTGTCTATTATTTATTCGTGAAAGATAAAATTAACTCTTTTTTAAGTAAGCTAAATAAACGCTTTGAAATTCCGTTTGAAAAAAGGGCGATTATTGCGACAGCCTCACTAAATCCATTGCAGAAGAAAATATTTAATATTTTTGCTGTAATCTTGATTATATCGACGCTTGGACTTCTATGGAAAGTAAACCAAGCTTTCTTGATAGAGGTTCCACAAAAAGGAGGTGGGCTGATTGAAGGCGTTGTTGGTATTCCCCGTTTTATAAACCCTCTGTCCGCAATATCTGATGCAGATAGAGATCTCACAGCATTGATATACTCCGGTCTCTTACGCGCCGGAAAAAACGGAGTACTTGAAAACGATCTTGCTAAAAAATACGAAGTGTCTAAGGATGGACTCATTTACACATTTACATTAAAAGACAACATTGTATGGCATGATGAAAGTCCGATAACAGCTGATGATATCGTATTTACAATACAAAAAGCCCAAAACTCAACAATAAAAAGCCCCAAACGTGCCAACTGGGACGGTGTGGTTGTAAAAAAGATAGATAATCAAACTGTGCAATTCATCCTCAAGCAGCCATATGCACCATTTTTGGAAAACGCTACAATAGGTATCCTCCCAAAGCATTTATGGAAAAATATAACTCCAGATCAATTTTCATCCAGCAACTACAACACAGAACCGATAGGTTCGGGTCCATACCAGATAAAAAAAATTAAAAAAGACAGAAAGACTGGAACACCAAAATATTACGACCTTGTCCCGTTTAAAAAATTTGCAACAGGAGCTCCATATATAGATAAAATACAAGTTAGATTTTACTCAAATGTAGAAGCGCTTCTAAAGGCATTTGAAAAAGGAGAAGTAGAAAGCATTAATTCAATATCACCAGAGATTGCCCAAAAACTTACATCCAAAGAATACAGAGTTGAAAGAACTCCATTCCCAAGAGTATTCGGAGCATTCTTTAATCAGAACCAGGCAAAAATATTCACAGACAAGACGGTACGTCACGCACTAGATACCGCAATAGACAAAGAAAAAATTATAAACGATATTTTATATGGATATGCCACAATTGCAGACTCACCTATTCCCCCTGGCGCACTTGGTTATTCACACAAAGAATATGAAAATGAATTTGCGAAAGATGAAGACAGAACAAATTACGCAAAAGATATCCTAATCGCCGATGGGTGGAAATTTGATGAAGATAAGGGAGTTATGACTAAAAAGAATATCGGGGATCTTTCATTCTCAATTTCAACATCAGAAATACCAGAATTAAAAGAAGTGGCAAATATTCTTAAAGAACAATGGGAGAAAATAGGAGCACGGGTTGATGTGAAAATATTTGAAATAGGAGACCTTAATGAAAGCGTAATAAGGCCTAGGAAATATGACGTATTGCTATTTGGAGAAATAGTTGGAAGGAGCTCTGATCTTTTTGCTTTCTGGCACTCTTCTCAACGCCTTGATCCAGGGCTGAACATAGCACTCTATGCAAACATAACGACAGACAAACTTCTACAACAAGCTCGTGAGACAACAAACACAAAAGAGAGAAGCGCCAAATATGAACAATTCAAGAAAGAAATAGGAAAAGACGTACCAGCAATATTCTTATACTACCCTGATTTCATTTATGTATTACCGGAAAGGATAAAGGGTGTAACATTGAGCAGTGCAACAATACCATCAGAACGTTTCTTGCATACATCAAAATGGTATATCAAAACTAACAAAGTATGGAAAATCTTTGTAAAAAATTAACTTAAATTAAAAAATTTATAAACTTATTAATATTTAACTAATAATTCATGACAGAAAAAGGTAAAACAACAAACGCTCGTTCTTCATCAAGAACAGTGCCTCAAAATTCAAACACTAGGACAAATACTGGCGCTGAAAGAAGTCAACGTGACGGTACATCTGTAAAAAAAACAGAGACCAGAAAATACACCACATCCAAACAGCAAGTCTCTTCGTCTACAACAAGAAGACCTGTTGTTAAAAAAACTGCAACAAAAACATCTACTAGAACGCCCACAAGACCCAGACACACAAAAAACACAGAGCATCGCGGGAGAAGAAGTACAGGTAGTCCCAAAAAAGAGGAGTACAAAATACCCCCAGCTGGTGACAAGGTTAGAATAATACCACTTGGTGGAGTCGAAGAGGTCGGAAAAAATATGACAATCGTGGAATACAAGGACGACATACTAGTGTTTGACGTAGGGTTTCAATTTGAGGAAGAATCAACTCCCGGTATTGACTACATACTACCAAACACAAAGTACCTCGAAGACCGCAAGGACAAAATACGCGCTGTGATAATAACTCACGGACACCTAGACCATATTGGTGGAATACCATATATCATGTCAAAAATAGGCAATCCGCCAATTTACACAAGAAGCCTAACCTCTCTTATGATTCGAAAGAGGCAAGAAGAGTTCAAGCATCTACCTGAACTTGACATAACAGTTGTTGAACCAGGAGACAAGATGACTCTGGGAAAATTAACAGTTGAATTCTTCCCCGTAACACATTCAATCCCCGACTCAATGGGAATATCAGTCAAAACACCGCATGGAAACATTGTGATAAGTGGAGACCTAAGACTTGACCACGTAGACGGAGAACCAACAGATCAAGAGAAAGAAGTCTGGGGAAATATTGGGAAACAAAATAATCTATTTTTTATATCTGACTCAACCAATGCTGAATTACCAGGATTCTCTATCCCAGAAAGCAAGATAATAAAAAACCTAGAGGAATTAATAAGGGAAATTCCAGGAAGAATTATAGTCGGAACATTTGCATCGCAATTTGTCCGAATGATAAAACTTATACAAATTGCCGAAAAACTTGGGAAAAAAGTTATTACTGACGGAAGAAGCATAAAAACAAATATAGAAATAGCAAAAAAAGCAGGATTACTGGAAATAAAAGAAGACACCATTATTCCAATCGAGGAGATAAACAACTATCCACCAGATCGTATATTTGTATTAGCAACAGGAGCGCAGGGCGAAGAATTTGCGGCGTTAATGCGTATTGCAAACAAAAAGCACAAATACATAAGCTTTACAGCCAGAGACACAGTAATATTGTCATCATCAGTTATCCCAGGTAATGAAATATCCGTGCAAAAACTAAAAGACAATATATATAGACACGACGTGCATTTAATACACTACAAAGTATCTGACGTTCACGCCAGCGGGCACGGCAGAATAGAGGAGCTGAAATGGATAAACAAACAAGTTAATGCAAAATATTTCATGCCAGCATATGGTTACCATTCAATGCTTCGTGTGCATGCACAATCAATAGAAGAAGCCGGATTCCCAAAGGAAAATATAATAGTCGCGGACAACGGGATGATCATAGATCTAGACGATAAAAGTATGGAAATACATAAAGGAAAGGCACCGACAAATATCGTCATGGTTGATGGTTTCTCTGTCGGAGAGCTTCAAGAGGTGGTGCTGCGAGACAGGACGATGCTTGCCCAAGATGGAATGTTCGTTGTCATTGCAATTATAGATTCAAAAACAGGTCGTGTTAGAAAATCACCAGACATAATATCTCGTGGGTTTGTATACCTGAGAGAATCACAGGACCTACTGAGACAAGCAAGATACCTAACAAAAAAGACGATAGAAGATACCGCATCTGGACAGAAACCTATAAATTTTGACGACTTAAAACGCGAAATAACAGATAATGTAGGACGATTCCTTCTTCAAAAAACTGCAAAGCGTCCAATTGTACTACCCGTACTTATTGGTGTATAATTGGCAAGATGAGAAAAATATTAAGTAGTAAAAATCGTGCGTTTAAAGCTTTGTTTATAACAAACTTTTTATTTGCATTCAGCATAGCCTTGCCGGCGTACATAAGTTCAAGTTTTCTAAAAGAATTCACAACAGAAAAATTTGTTGGAATTATCTACACTCTTGGGTCTGTTCTCACAATTATCGCCTTCGCAAATATACCGAAAATATTACGCAGGTTCACAAACTACAAAACAGCAATAGCACTGGTATCATTACAAACAATTCTTCTGTTGATACTTGCCACAACAAACAATCTGCTTATTATTGCTCCGGCGTTTATTCTATATTGGACTACAATGCCTCTTTTGGTGTTTAGTCTTGATATTTTTCTTGAAAGTTTTTCATCCGATAGTTCTACAGGAGCTACAAGAGGTAAATTCTTTACAGCCTCTAATATTGCATGGGTCATTGCGCCTGCAGCTGCCGGTAGCTTGCTTACTAACGGTGATTATTGGAAAATATTCCTTGCTGCTTCAGTATTTACGCTACTTATTGCGTACATGCTTACAAAAAACTTTAAAAACTTTAAAGATCCACAATATGATAATGTTCAATTATTAAGCGCATTGAAGCAAATAAAGGGGAGAAAAAACGTTTCCAAGATTTTTGCTGCAAACTTTTTGTTGTATTTCTTTTATTCTTGGATGGTGATCTACGTCCCCATATACCTTCATGGAAACTTTGGTTTTAGCATGAAAGAACTTGGTCTAATGTTTACAATAATGCTAATTCCTTTTTCACTCATACAACTTCCTGCAGGAAAGCTTGCGGATACAAAGCTGGGAGAGAAAGAACTATTAACCCTTGGTTTCATAATAATTTCAATATCAACAATATCTCTGTCTTTTATTACCTCATTCAGTTTTTGGGTTTGGGCATCTGTGCTTTTTGCAACAAGAGTTGGTGCAAGCCTAATTGAGATAATGACGGAAACATACTTCTTCAAAAAAATAGACGGTACAGATATACACCTACTAAGTATTTATAGAAGTAACAGATCGCTTGCATATGCAATCGCACCTATCGTTGCATCTGGGTTCCTAATACTGTTTGATTTTAAATATTTATTTATCCTACTGGGTGTTATAATGCTTTCAGGAATCATCTTCAGCTTAACCCTTAAAGATACAAAATAAAATGAAAAAACCAAAAAAAATAATCAATGTGCCTGAAACAGAACTTGCGGTGGAACCACTTACAAAAGAAGAAATATCCCATGCTTCAAAACTGCGCATATCAAGAATATCCAGAGAGTTTTCAGAGGGATTTAAATTCATAAAACGCTACCCAAAGTCAGTCACGTTCTTTGGATCTGCAAGATTCAAAGAAGACAACCCTCATTACCAACAGGCAAAAAATATTGCTGGAGAATTATCCAAGCTTGGGTACGCAATTGTAACAGGAGGCGGTCCTGGAATCATGGAAGCGGCAAATAGAGGTGCTTATGAGGCTGGAGGAGAATCTATAGGACTCAACATCAGACTCCCAAAAGAGCAGGTGTCCAATCCTTATGTAAAAGACTCTGTGGACTTCTATTATTTTTTCAGCAGAAAAGTAACACTTTCATTTTCAGCTGAAGCATATCTTTATTTCCCTGGTGGATTTGGCACACTTGATGAATTTTTTGAAATACTGACGCTTATTCAAACACGTAAAATAGCAAAAATACCGATCGTCCTTGTAGGAAGTGACTTCTGGAACCCAATTGACTCATTTATTAAAAAAAACCTGTTGGATAGATGCGGGACGATAAGTTCTTTAGATACAGACTTATATAAAATAGTTGATAACGACAGAGAAGTAATAGAGATAGTAAAAAATGCACCAATAAGAGAAGATTAACAAAAAAGCCGACCTCCATGGAGGTCGGCTTTTTTGTTAATCTTCTCTACTTTATCTTATTGTATTTATCATCAATAATCTCTTCCAGAGTTTCTAAGTATTTATCTCCTACTTCATCCGCAATTGCAGCCGGAAAGTATTCTGACAAAAACTTATTACCATTACCTTCTAGTATTTCGCCCATACATTCACCACATGGGTGCTCTCCGTTCATTACTTCATCCAAGCAGTCACATATCGTGCCATCTTCTTCTGGAGTTGAATTTAAAAAACAATAAGAACAAGGATTTTCAATGCAGCATCTATATTTCCCTTCTTTAACAAGTTGGTATATCGCCGCTTTTTGCTTATCAGCAAAAGCTATACGCGTATCACTCTTTCCATAAAAATTCTCCATCGCCATATCTGTCATATTTGTTTTATGTAAGATCACAGGAATACCAGCAGCAACTATCGCAATTACTGATATCAATATAGTTATACGTTTTATTTTAGACATATTTTTACTTTATTTACACTTCGCTAATTATAATGTTATGAACTCTCCAGACTCACCTCCGATTAATTGATAGATATTAAACGGCGCACGTTTAACCCCCGGCATCCCAGGAGTTCCTGAAAGCATTCCCGGTAAGGCAATACCGTCAACATCCGGTTTTTCTGTTAAGAGTTTCTCCACGGCTACAATTGGTACATGCCCTTCAATAAAATAATCACCGATCACAACAGTATGACAACTCTGCATATTGGATGGAATATTATATTGTTCTTTTATAGAATTCATATCTTCTGTCTCTACAACCTCTACTTCTACCCCCCTATTTTTAAGCTCCTTAACATACCCCACGCAACATCCACAATTTGGAGACTTATACACAGTTGCTTTCTGTCCAGAAATGACGGAAGTGGTATTTGCTTTCTCCACTACAGCAATGTCTGTATTTGATTTTACTAATTGTCCATACAAAATTACTCCACCTAAAACCAAAGTAATTACACCTAATACAACATATTTTTTATTATCCATATTTTTATTAAATTATTTATCTTTAAGCGCCATGTCAATGAGTGATTTTATTGCTTGATATGGTTGTGCGCCATTTATTGGAAACTTTTTACCATTTGGAGCAATAATTACGCTCCAGGGTGTTCCTCTTCCTCCTGTTGCAATAGCATTATTAACATCATCTTGGATGTGTTCGTCATATTTTCCACTAGATAAACATTCATTAAACGATACCTGTTCAAGACCAATTTCATTTGCTATTTGAGGTATCACTATTTCAATATCCGTTCTGTCATTTGAAGGAGTCAACTCAAAAAACCTATCTGCAAAATCCCAAAAACCATCATCGCCTTTTTGTTCCGCTGCACATTCAGATGCGACAGCAATCTTGCGTGCATTCTTAGGATGTAGTTGGTCAAGTGGAAACTGCCTAAATACAAAAGCAACATCACCATTTTTCCCATACTCTTCCATCACTTTCTGCATTGTAAAATGGAACTTTTTACAAAAAGGACACTCAAAGTCCGAATATTCTACAATTTTAACTGAAGCATTTGGATTGCCAAGAATATGGTCTTTACTGTCAATTTCCCTTAAGTTATCCAGGGATGCCGTTGCTTCTACCTCTACCTTCTTGTTGTCATCTGTTACTACGATAGCATTATTACCTGATGAGAACATGACAGCACCAGCCACCATGGCACCAGCAATAACTACTGCGATGGGGACCATAAAATTACTTGAATTATTTTCCATATATTTATTTGATTATATTTTTATAATATTAATTTTCACTATTTATAGCATTCTCTATCGCACTCTTGAATTCTTCATAACTTCTTATTTCGTTAAGTTTCTCTCCGTTTAAGAAGAAAGATGGGGTTGAATTAACCTCAAGAGCGACACCGCTTTCAAAATCATTTTGTACCTTCTCTTTTATTGCATTAGAAGATAAATCTTTTTTAAATTTACCAACATCAAGTCCTAAGTTTTCTGCATATCCGATAAAAATACTTTTAGCACGTACTTCAGACCATTCTTTTTGATTTTCAAAAATTACGTCATGCATGCCCCAAAATTCTCCTTGAAGCCCAGCTGCTTCGGTAGCACGAGCAGCAAGATCGGCATTCATGTGTATCCTTCTAAGTGGAAAATGTTTATAAGTAAATTTTATGGTATCTCCATACTCTTCCATAATCTGTTGTACTATAGGGTAAAATGCCGCACAAGCAGGACACTGAAAATCACTATACTCCACAAGTTCTATGCTAGCGTCAATGTTCCCTTTTGCATGGTCTTCTATCTGCGTGACTATACTTGAATTTTCAGTACCTCCTGACATGTT
>CAYSEK010000028.1:0-8850 GCA_964430255.1 uncultured Candidatus Saccharibacteria bacterium | reverse complement strand
AACTCCCCATGAGGTGTTTAAGAGGGGTGGTGCAGTTCAAACTAGAATGTAAGTACAAGGTATTGACAAGAGTCTATCTTATGTGGTAGAATGCGGAGCACATTCTTAAAGAAATACAATGAACATAAAAACAACAAAATTAAATATCGCAACTTTTTCTTTGCTATTGATATCTTTTATACTGACAAGCATTATCTCTCTGTCCCCTTTTATTGCCCATGCGAGCACTGAGGGAGATTTCTATGTATCTACATACTACGCGATACCTTCTGGAAACAACTTAATACTAAAAGGTCATGTATCATATCCACCCAAACATACCAAAGCATGGTTTAGATGGGGTGAAACATCCTCAATGAATTACTCAACTACTCCTGTCAGATTAAGTTATATCAGCTACAGGAGGGAGCTTGATTTGTCAAAAAAAATATCCAATGTCAAAAAAAATACAAAATACTACTACCAACTCGTCACAGAAACACTAGATGGAAATAGAACATACGGGAAAAGACTAAGCACAACCACCAAATGGGATGGTAAAGACACATTACCTAAAACAGAATTAGAAAGTATTGATACGACTATACACAATACGGGCACACAACACACCGATAATACTACAGTGCATACAACAACCTCTCCGACTCTACCTGTCGCTATCACGCTACTTCCATCACCTGTATTCAATACCAGTATGATAATGAAGGGATTGGCGCTTCCAGGTAGTGCAATATCAACAGAGGGATGGTTTGAATGGGGAACAACCCAATCACTTGGAAAAGAAACGCGGCACAAAAATATAGTGGGTAACACACGTTCAATATTATTTTCAAGCAACATAACGGGACTTTCCTCAAATACTGTGTATTACTATCGTGCAGTGATACAAAATGAAAACGGCGTGAGTTATGGTAATATATTAAATATAAAAACAACAATACCACGTATTGCTGAAATATATAAAGCAAACTCACTACAAAATCCACAAAAAACAATAGCAAAAAAGGACAAGATAAAAGACGCATCTCTTGCATCTGTTGTTTCATCCAAAAATAGCAGTTTTATGCCTGACACACTGATAGGATGGTTGGCACTACTACTCTTGATACTTGGAATACTGGCATTGAGCGACTATCTTTTTGAAGTAAGAAAAAAGCGAAAAAATACTCAGAATAACTAATTGCAAACAAAAAACCGAAATATAAATATTTCGGTTTTTTGTTTAATTTATGCTTTGTGCTCTTCTTGTATATTAATTTGGAATAAGATCCAATATTTCGGTGTCAACGCCGACAGAGCTTGCAACTAAGCGCATTATTCCAAATACTGCTACCATGATAAATAATCCAATCGCCCCCCAAAGCATATGTCTCTTGCCATCATTGCGCTGTGTTTCATCTTCATATCCTCTTACAAAAGTAAATATCCCCCAAAAAAATACCAAGAATGCACCTGCAAACAATAATGTAATAAGCGGGTTTACTATCTCTGTATATAATTTTGCAAGAAATTCATCCATGTCTTATGAAGAAAACGTAAATACTAACTAGTATTAATTAAAAGTAGGAATATTACCCGATGCACCTCCACTAACCCCGAATGCTGACTGTAACCATCCGACAATACCCCATATAGATGCAACTATCGCGATTCCAATCACACCATAGATCATTATTGACTTTGCTTTTTTTTGTGCTTCTTCGTCTCCAGCTTTTACGACATACAATGCAACACCCCAGAAAAATACAACAAACACTGAAGTAAATGCAATTGGCATAAGAGCAGTTACAATAGAACCAATACCTGAGGTTAAATTCTGAAATTCTTGCAATTCTTGAGCAAAAACGATTGCTGGCAATGCCAACAAAGAAACTAAAGGAATAAATTTTTTCATATTTTACTAAACTTTTAACACTGATAATTAAATTAATAATCGACCCTATTTGTTATAAGCTATATTAATAATAGCAAAAAACAGACATTCTTAATAATAGTAACTGTGGATATCCAGTAAACAACCTAATGAGACACTGGTCCAAAATGGGCTATTCTGTATTCCAGAAATTGATAACAAGAAATAATTTAGAAAATAGCACTTATTTATCAATTATGGAGCAGAAAACCCAAATGAACTAAGTAGGAAATATATTATCCCCCATATTGACATCGCCACAGTAATAGCGATTATTCCATGCACAAGCATCATATATCCTTCTTTTCTTTTTGTCATATCTCCACCGTGCCAAATATACTTCGCCACACCTAAGAAAAAATAAATAAATATCAATCCAGAGATTATTGACATGAACGGATTAAAAAATGCTGAGACAATTAAGTCTACAAAACTTTTAAAATCAGTGAAAGGAGGATCTGCAAATACAAGCAATGGCGTACCCAAAAGCCCTACAACAAGACTTGTGATTTTATATATGTTTAATTTAAACTTCATTCCAATTTTAATTAATTATAATTTTTTATCTTAATGACCCTACTGTGGTGCTGATTGCCTCAGAGATAGCCCATGACCCGAGAAGTACCGCTGTGCCTATCACAGACCATAAAAAGGCACTCTTGGCTGTCTTTAATTTTTCCACATCTCCTTGTGCAGTTACAAACATAAATCCTGAAAACATGATTGCCAAAGCTGCTATTGGTATACCTATGCTTACAACAATATTTAAAACAGCAGCGACAAAATCGCTGAATGAATTGATTGAGCCAAGTGGATTACAGAATTTACCAGAGTCACATGAATCACCTACAGGTCCTGGCAAAGCCGATGTCGCATACACATTCACAGTAGATACAAAAAGTAAAAATGTAATCAAAATCAATTTATATATCTTTTTAAAAATAATCATATTTTTAGAATTAATTTAATAAAAACTAAGTAAATAATACTAACTGATGTAACTTCTATATTCCGGGGTTAGCAATGCTCCGGTTATTGTTTCAACAATAAGCCAAGCTGCAAATGTTATCACTATTCCAATGGCCACGAATAAAAATATATCTTTTGCTTGCTTAATCTTATCTTGACTACCACCTGCGGTCATCATAATGATACCTGCCCAAGAGAACAATACTGCAGAAAGAGGCAATGCAACCTTAAACATAAGAAAACTAACAATTATGCGAATAAGGTCTATAAGGTCATTAAATTTACATGGATCATCTGCTGTGTCACCACATGGCACCAAACCCGCAGAAAAAGCAAGAACCGGAATAGAGAAAATAAACAACATTAATGCAGTCCTTTTTGTGTTTTTGTGTTTTAATATGTATTTAAACATTTTTAATATTTGAAATGGTAAAATAAAAATTATTCCAATAATCTATGTAATTCTGCATTTGCTGAAATAATTGCACCATTGGGCATATTCCTTCCAGACACAACACTCTCAACCATTCTCTTGAAGGCTTTTTTTGTATCAACGGGCGAAGGGTCCAGCCATGCCTTACTTATAAGTGCTGAATCATAAAACAATGCCATATACGCATCTGATGGTTTTTTAAACAAAAGATCTCTTCTCACAGGTGGTAACTCCAAAGCATTCGAAAGCTTAGATATAAATTTTGGATCTGAAAACATTATTGAAACCTGAAAAGCTGTCCCTATTTTTTTTGACTGTTTTAAGATAGAAAGACCTTGCATCTCACCAAAAGTAACACTCTTTGAAGTATCTCTTGTTTGTGGTACTTTTGCAATATCAAAATTCAAATTTGGATTTTTCTTTTTTATTCTTGAAAGCTCGCTTGCGAAACCAAAATACACAGCAAGATCTCCCGACGTAAACATATCAAAAGAAAAAGACAATGATCTATTCCATGAATAACTTGACTTTGTGGGATTTGAAAACTCTGTATAAAAACGCAATGCAGACACCGCCGGAACAACATCATACCCAAGGGTATCACCTAGAACAGACCTGACTCCTTTTTTTGACAAAATGCTCCTAGATGTGATTGGGCTTCCTGCCTGCATAATAAGCATTGATAATATCTCTTTGGCATTTGTTACATTCTGAAATTCACCAAATGAAATAGCACTTCGTGATATATTTGACTGATTATCTTTTACTGTTACATTCTGAGCAATCTTATAAAATTCATCCCAATATTCCGGCACCTTACTTATTCCAGCAGAAGAAAACATATCTCGATTCCAATACATTACCATTGGGTCTATTGTAATAGGAATAGCTAGAATTCCTTCTTCGTCAAGATAAAGCTCACCCTCTTCTATAAATTTATCTTTGAATGATCGCAATGACATTGATCCATAAGGTATTTTATACACTTTATTAGAATGTCGTAAAATAAGATTCTGTGGCAATAGTATCATGTCCGGACCAACCCCACTTGCAAGTGCTTCAACAAGCTCTCTGTCAAATACACTTTCCCTTTTTTCTTCATAAGATATCTTTGATGAATCATCAAGAAAAACATCTTGTATTATTTCTGTAACGATACTATCTGATAATGTTCCCCATATTATTACCTTTTCTGTTAATCTTGTAGTATCCCCGCCACTACCTGCACCAAGAGAGAAATACGCCATGCCAACAACAATAAATACACCAAATACAACCAAAACTATTGTCTGAAATGTACTTGTTTTTTTCATCTTACTTTCTTTTTTATATTAATTACTGCTTAACAATAATAAATCCATAATGATGGTCACCTGCTGAAATATTCTTTACAAACAAAAATCCATTTTCTTCAAATAGAGTCCTCGCATCATCGTACGAGAAAACACTGTCTGGACTTGGACCTGTACCGTTAAAAGAACCCTCCCAATCAATGACCAACACCTTCCCTCTTGGCTTCAGTATTCTTTTTACTTCCTCTGTAAAACCCGACCTATCCTCTACTTGGAATAATATGTTTGATGCGACTACCGCATCAACCACATTATCCCTTATCTTAGTTTTTCCATTACGCTCTACATCTCCCCATATAACTTCAATGTTTGAAACTCCTTCTTGCCGTGCAGTATTCCTTATGTTCACCAAAAGTTCTTTTTGAACTTCTACTGCATACACTCTACCACTCTCCCCAACTTCTTTTGCTGCTTCTATGGAATAAGCACCTATGCCAGCACCGAGGTCTGCAACGATCTGACCAGAATGAAGACCAAACTGCTTGATATTATTTTTGGGATCTGAAAAAGCCATATTTTATATTATACATTACACACGCATTAAAATCATACGATACTGTGTATAACGTAAATCAATCTACGTGTACAACATTGGTCAACGTGCCACGTTGACCAATTCCACTCATCTTTATATATATATAGAATAAGACCCTACAGACGAACGAGAGATGCAATACTGTCTCCGTCACGCAATTTCATAATCCTGACACCTTGAGTCTGCCTGCCGAGTGAAGGGATATCTTTAAGGTCTGTTCTTATAACCTGACTTTTTTTAGAAATAGCAACGATCTCTTCGTCGTCATCGGTAACTATTTTTGCAACAATAATATTTCCTGTTTTTGGTGTTACTTTTGCTGTCTTTATACCAGACCCGCCACGCTTTTGTATCTTATATTCTTTAATTGGTGTTTTCTTTCCATATCCATGCTCACTCATAACAAGCAACTGTGGATTTTGATAAGATTCTTTGATCACACTGGTGCCGATAAGTTCGTCTTTTCCTCCTAATTTTAGCGCCTTTACGCCACCTGCAGTACGTCCCATCTCTCGTACATCTGATTCACTAAACCTAATAGACTGTCCGAGCGCAGTTGCCAATACGATACTATCTCCTTTTTCTATAAACGATGCATTCAAAAGCTCATCATCAGGAGCGAGTTTAATGGCAATCAATCCACTTCTACGTACATCTTTGAAACTCTCTGCGGATACTTTCTTCACAACTCCTTTCTTTGTCACCATCATAAGTGAAAGTTTCATCTTTTGAACCTCTTTTGGCATAGCCAAGATAGAAGTTATCTTTTCTTCACCTGAAATAGAAAGGAAGTTCATCACAGATTTACCTTTTGTTGCGCGCTTCCCTTCTGGGATATCATACATTTTTATCTGATAGGCTTTTCCTTTGTCAGAAAAAAACAAGAGGTCACTATGAGTATTTGCCGATACAAAAGATGTAATAAAATCTTCATCTTTTGTATTCAGATCAATGACACCCACACCACCACGTTTTTGACTCTTAAATTCATTTGGGTTTGTCCTTTTGACATACCCTCCTTTTGTAAACACGAGCACAGATTCTTCATCAGGAATAAGATCCTCCACAGATATTGAACCAGCCTTGCTTTTAACAACTTTCGTACGTCGCTCGTCTGCGTATTTATCTTTAATCTCCGCAAGTTCACTTTTAATAACCTCTAGTATTTCCTTAGGGCTACCGAGAAGTGCCTTGAGGTCTTTAATTAAAGCTAATTTTTCTTTAAGTTCGATCTCTATGTTCTTTCTCTCAAGACCTGCCAATTTCTGCAATCTCATTTCCAAAATAGCTGAAGCTTGTATCTCTGAAAACTTGAATTCTTTCATCAAATTTGCATGTGCTACTTTGGTGTCTTTTGATGCCTTGATTAGCTTAATTATCTTGTCTATGTGGTCAAGGGCTTTTTTGAGACCTTCTAAAATATGCGCTCTCGCTTCAGCTTTTCTAAGCTCAAACTCAGTACGACGCTTCACAACCACCTGGCGGTGAGAAACGAACACCGCAAGAGCTGACTTGAGTGACATTGTTTGAGGAATACCCTCCACAAGTGCAAGCATATTGAAATGAAAAGTGGTCTCTAGGTCTGTGTGCTTATATATATAATTTAAAACTTTCTGCGGATGGGCGCTTGATTTTATGTCTATCACAACTCGGATATCTCTCGTAGATTCATCACGAAGACCTTTGATGCCCTCTAATTTCTTGTCCCGCACAAGGTCGGCTATTTTTACAATAAGATCAGCTTTGTTCACGCGGAAAGGAAGTGTAGTTATTATTATTTGGTTCATGTTTTTATCTTCCACGATATCAACATCACCCCTACAAACCACCCCACCCCTACCAGAAGCATAAGCATGATGTATGTCTTGTTCGCCAAAAATAATGCCACCAATCGGAAAATCCGGACCTTTTACAAATTTCAACAAATCTTCAGTTGTAGCGTCTTTATTTTCGATAAGATACTCTGTCGCATCTAACAATTCCCCGAGATTGTGAGGTGGAATATTGGTTGCCATACCTACCGCAATACCGAGGGTACCATTGAGTAAAAGATTGGGAACAGATGAAGGCAGTACGATTGGTTCTTTTTTTGTACTATCGTAATTTGGTCTAAAGTCAACAGTATCCTTGTCTAGATCACGCAAAACCTCTCCAGAAATACGTGACATCTTGGCTTCCGTATAACGCATCGCAGCGGGAGAATCGCCATCTATTGATCCAAAGTTTCCCTGCCCAAGCACAAGTGGATAACGCATAACAAATTCTTGCGCCATCTTAACCATTGCTTCATAAACAGAACTGTCACCATGTGGATGATATTTACCCAAAACATCTCCTACAACAGCCGCAGATTTTCTAAATTTGGCAGAATGAGAAAGACCTATCTCATTCATTGAGAAAAGTATCCTTCTGTGCACTGGCTTTAGTCCGTCACGAGCATCAGGAAGAGCACGCGATGTGATCACAGACATGGCATAGTCTAAATAAGACTCCTTCATTTCGGAGCTTATATCTTGCAAAACTATCCCTTTTTCTTCCTCATTTTTATCTTCCCCTGTTTCTTCTTTTTCAGTTGCCATAAAATAATTTTAACATAAATTACTGCTATTTACCACCAAGGAATACGGTCAAATTATTGAATATTAAAATAATCTTCAATATCTTCTGTCTTTTTTTTAACATCATCAAACATGTTTCCAAAAGTATCTTTTGCATTGGTAAAAGGCGATGGAGTATTTGTTTTATCTTCTGTATATTCTTTTGAAATAATGTTCAAATTATCCAAAAAAAGCCACAAAAAAACAACTACAAAAAATAATCCTGTGGTTATCAAAAGAGCAATTCTTTTCCTTTCATGCTCGGGCTTTTGTTGAATTTTTTCAATATACTTAAACACAATATATAAAAACTAGCAAACAGAAAATTATACTTTAGATAAAACTATAATCTCGCCTTCTTTCCCTTCTAGGTCTTTCTTTTTTACTGTTAGTTTATCTACGGGTGACACTTTGTCTACACCCTCTTCTTTCAAGAACTCCTTCAAAGCATCACTCTCGCCAATACCCTCATAGTGCATTGGAATTATAACTTTCGGCTCAAGTGAGACCGCCAACTTTCCGGCACCAGAAGAAGGAATAACATCTCCCCCTCCAATTGGCACAAACAAAATATCAGATCTTGATATTTCTCCTTTTATTTCACTACTTATAGAATCAACAGAACCAACTGCTCCAAGGAAGCAAAGTTTGATACCATCAAACAATACAGTATATATGGTATTTATCTTTTTTTCTCCTCCATAGTTCGTCTCCGTCAAAAATCCTTTGATAAATATTTCTTTAGTTTCATATTCCCCTGGACCTGATACCACGAAAGGCTCCTTGTCTCCATAGGATAGATTTTCAGTACCGTTGAAATCCTTGTCATTAAGACTAACAAGAGCAACATCCGCACCAAAACGTGCGGGCTTTAATTTTGAATCTTTACTAGACGGATTAAAAGCAATAACAATATCGCCTGTCTGTATTTTAAAACACTGTCCTCCATAATGTGTGATTATCATACCCAACATTTTACCAAACTTTTACAAAAAACCAAAATATGGCTTAAATAAAAGGTATTTAGTACTAAATATTACGCAACACATAAC
>CAYSEK010000027.1:6552-9195 GCA_964430255.1 uncultured Candidatus Saccharibacteria bacterium | reverse complement strand
AGATACTGGTGACACTTCTCACAAAATTGGCGGAGGTGTTGGCGGGGCAGGTAGGTAAGTAAAACAGAATCCCAATTGCCTTAATCTTAAAATGGAATCTTGAGATTGAGGTAACATAAAACCCTACTATGCATGGTGGGGTTTTATGTTAAGTTAGGTAATTTATGTGACTTCGCTCTTTAACTATTTATTGGTATAATAATATCAATTAAAAATTAACTTTAAGTAAGAACTGATTCTATTATGAAAAAGACAAAAGTTGCAATAAATGGGTTTGGGCGTATTGGACGCGCATTTTTTAAACTTGCGTACGAGCGTGAAGATATAGAGATTGTTGCCATCAATGACCTTGGCGATATTGAAAATTTGGCTTATCTTCTTAAGTACGATACTTCATACGGGAGAAGTGGTCTTGATATTTCAGTACGAAAAGAAGACGAGAAAGGGTATTTTAGGGTTGGCGGGAAAGATGTTTTATTCTTACAGCAAAGAGAGCCAGCACTTCTTCCATGGAACGAGCTCGATGTGGATGTCGCTGTAGAATCAACCGGTTTTTTTGCAAGTTATGATAAATCAAAAGCGCATCTTGATGCTGGTGCAAAGAAGGTTGTTATATCAGCCCCCGCAAAAGGTGATTCGGTAGAGGGAATTACGGGAGCAACTGTTCTCATGGGGGTAAACCAAGAAGAATTGCAAACATGCCAGATATCGTCCAATGCTTCGTGTACAACAAATGCAACAGGTTCTCTTATTCAGATATTACACGAAACAATTGGTATTGAAAAAGCACTTTTAAATACTGTGCACGGCTACACTGCCACGCAGTCACTCGTTGATTCACCAAATGGTAAAGATTTTAGAAAAGGTCGTGCGGCGGCACAAAATATCATTCCATCAACGACCGGAGCCGCGATTGCTGTAACAAAAGTAATCACTGACCTAGAAGGAAAATTTGATGGTGTTGCAATGAGGGTGCCTGTTGTAACGGGGTCTATTGCAGATATTACATTTATAGCAAAAAGAGATACAACCGTTGAGGAAGTGAACGAAATAATGACAAAGGCATCAGAGGACGATAGATGGAAAGATATTTTTACTGTTACAAAAGAACCCATTGTGTCGTCCGACATTATTGGTAGTGAATATGCGGCAATTGCAGATCTGAATTTTACACGTGTGGTGGGGGGTAATCTTGTGAAAGTATTTTCTTGGTATGATAATGAAATGGGATATGCACATACATTAGTACAGCATGTCATAGAAACAGGTAAGAATATTTAGACTTAAAATTATGAAAATTTTTATTGGTACAGATCATGCGGGGTTTGAACTAAAACAAAAACTCGTTTCATTCCTTGAAGAGCTCGATCATGAGGTTGAGGATATGGGTGCTTACGAGCTTAATAAAGAAGATGATTATCCGGATTTTATTGTGCCGGTGGCGGAAGCTGTCTCAAAAGACTTACAGTCAAAAGGAATAATTCTAGGAGGTTCAGGGCAAGGGGAGGCAATTGTGGCAAATCGTACAAAAGGAGCACGAACAGTGGTGTATTATGGCGGACCTATTGATATTGTTCGTTTGTCTCGTGAACATAATGACGCAAACATACTTAGTCTTGGTGCACGATTTATTACTGAAAATGAAGCGAAAGATGTTATAAAATTATGGCTGGAAACAGAGTTTAACGGAGAAGAACGCCACAAGCGACGTCTCAAAAAAATAGACAATATAAATATATGACAGAAATTATTCCAGCATTGATGCCAAAAAATTTCATAGAGCTTACTGAGTATGCTAAGCAATTTCAAGGCATTGTGGATACTGTGCAGGTTGATGTTATGGATGGAGAGTTTGTGCCCGAAGTGTCATGGCCATATACAGAAGTTGGAACATTAGAAAAATTTTTCAAAGAGATAGTAGGACAAGAGCGTAAACTTCCAGAGATAGAGATTTTAAATTACGAATTAGATCTAATGATTCAATCCCCTGAAAAAGGTATAAAGTCATGGATGCAGACTGGAGCAAGTAGGGTTATATTTCACTCAGAGTCTATTTCTGACTACGAGTGGTTTTGGAAGAATCTTGCACACGTCAAAGCGCCCTTCCCAGAACTTGGAGTCAAAGGGGTTGAGATAGGGATGGCTATTAATATTGAAACACAGAATGAGGAAATTTATCCACATGTTGAAAAAATAGACTTCATTCAATGTATGGGGATTGGAAAAATAGGTTTTCAGGGACAGCCTTTTGACGATAAAGTTCTCCCCAAAATAGAAGATTTGCGAAAGCGTTTCCCAGAGCTTATAATAAGTATTGATGGAGGTGTGAGTCTAGAGACTGCACCACAGTTGATTGAGGCTGGTGCAAGTCGACTTGTGTCAGGCTCGTCAATTTTAAAAAGTGACAACCTAGAAAAAACAATAAAAGAGTTTCAGAGTTTGTAAAAATATGACAAAGAAAAAACCAACAACCACGAAATCCGTAAAGCAGAGCGGGCAAGCAAAAAAGAAAATTCAAAAGGAAGTTTCTAACAATGAACTTTCCAAGCAGATTGAAGGCGTCAATAAAAACTTGTCAAAGCAAATCAAGGCAACAAGCGAAAGGATTGAAACAGTCAATGAAAATCTATCATTGCAGATTGA
>CAYSEK010000027.1:3034-6452 GCA_964430255.1 uncultured Candidatus Saccharibacteria bacterium | reverse complement strand
AGATTGATGGCATTAATCGTCGGATAGACGAACTGTCACTGAACCGCACGAAGACAGACGAGGTCCATAAAAGATTTTTACGAATTGAAAAGGAGATCGGTCTTACAAAGAAATAACCATATGGAAATAGAACAAAAAATATGAATGATGAGATAAATAAAGAAAATAATAATAATCGTATTGTGAATAAGCGAAGCTGGCAAAACCCCTTGTTTATATTTTTCGTAATTGCAATAATCGTAATAATACTAACCGTGATATATGGTTTTATTGAAGATTCGCAAGAGAGTTATGGTTGGCTTTTGGTGATAGTCTTTTTCTTTGCCTTGCCAGTCTTGTTTATAATGGGCGCGTTAGCGAAGGCTGGTGCTACTTCTATCGATTATATTAAAAATAAAGAACAGTGGACATTGCCTGAGAGGAAAATAAAAAAGAAATGGTTTGTTTTTAATCTATTCTTTTTTTTATTTCTTCCTGTTGTTGCATTTATTGGAGTATTTATAGGGTTATTTATTAATCCGTCATTCTTGGGGTACGTTGTGTCTTTGTCGTTCTTATTGTTATTGGCTGGAGGTGTTGAAATTATAATAAAAAATAAAAATAATAATATGCCTAGTAGGATGTCTGGTTGGTTGCTGGTGTCTTTTGGGCTCATTCCTGTAATTATGTACTTATTTAACAAAATAATTAATTAAATATTTTAATGTCACATATACACGATGACAAAGTAAAAGAGTTAGAAATAAAGGCGAATGAGATTCGCCAGTCTGTTATTGAGATGCTTCTTGAGGCGAAGTCTGGACACACGGCTGGTCCACTAGGAATGGCAGACATTTTCACCGCATTTTATTTTCATATTTTAAATCATGACCCCAAAGATCCTGATATGGAAGACAGGGATAGACTTATTCTTTCCAATGGACATATTGTTCCTGTACGTTATGCAACAATGGCACATGCGGGGTATTTTCCTATTGAAGAACTTAAGACATTGCGTAAGCTTGGCACACGTTTACAAGGGCATCCTGAACGTGAAAAATTGCCAGGGCTTGAGACAACATCAGGGCCTCTTGGTTCTGGGCTTGGGCAAGCTGCGGGAATCGCGTACGGAGCGCGAATGGATGGCAAGAAGTTTCGCACATATTGTTTGATGTCAGATGGAGAACATGATGCAGGCAACCTTTGGGAGTCTATTATGTTCGCAGGCAAAAATAAACTGTCAAATTTAACAGGTGTTATTGATCGTAATAATATTCAAATAAATGGCGTAACTGAAGACATAATGCCGTTGGAGCCTTTTCGTGAAAAATATGAATCATTCGGTTGGCACGTAATAGATGTAGATGGACATAATATAGAAGAATTTGTAGATGCGATAGAGCAAGCCAAAGCTATTTTTGAGAAGCCGACAATAATAATCGCGCATACAATCCCAGGAAAAGGTATCAAAGAGATTGAGTTTGATTATAAATGGCATGGCAAACCGCCAAGTAAAGAAGAGGCTGATAAATTTTTGAAAGAATTACGCACCTTGGGAGGTAAAATTAAAAGCGAACATGAGTAAAGGTATGGAAGTAGTGTATTTGCATAAGGTCAAGAAGTTCATCGAAAAACTAGATGATGTTTCAGTTGAAAGGGTTTTGAGTAGTGTTGATTTTTTAGAAAAATATGGTCATCTGCTTACTATGCCATTATCAAAACCTATTGGGAAGGGATTATTCGAGCTTAGAATTCTGGGGAGTATACATATAAGAATTTTTTATTGTTTTCATAAAGATGTTGTTTATATCTTACATGCAATTATTAAAAAACAACAAACAATTCCTAAAAAAGATATTGAATTTGCAAAGAAGATTATGAAGAATGTTGTGTTGATATAACATATATGTTATCATATATAATATGAAAAAATTGAAACTTATATCACATAAAGATTTTAAACAAGAGAGCCTTAAGAGACTAGGGGTTAAAAGAGCTCATAAGGATCTTAAGCTCGAGTTTAGAATACTGGATGCTCTTGTCAGGACTCGTATTGAGAAGAGACTAACACAAAGAGAGCTTGCTGAGAGGATTGGGGTAGCTCAATCAGCTCTTGCACGTTTTGAGACAGGGCGAGGGAATCCCACCCTTTCTTTTATTCAAAAAGTTACCTCTGGTCTCGGGCTTCATTTGACTGTAAAATAGATAAGTAATCATAATGAAATTAGACAAAGAATTAATTAACAAGGATAAAAAATTTACTGGGAAATTATTTCTGAGTGAAATAGATTTTCATGAAGTATTTTGGGGAAAGAAAAACAGTAAGCTTCGAGGTTGTAATCAGTTATTTCTCAGGTTTACCTTAGTGGTGATATTTATTGCATGGGCAATTGGACTAATAGCTTTTCTTTATTTTAAATAAAGAATATTACATATTAAAATATGATAAACCAAACAGCAAAATTAGTAGAAAATATTTTTGATAAAGATTCACTTGATGCAGAACCGACACGTAATGGTTTTGGTAAAGGGCTTGTGGAAGCGGGGGAAAAAGACGAACGCATAGTTGTGCTTTGCGCAGACCTTGCGGAGTCAACTCGGGTGCATTGGTTTAAAGAAAAGTTTCCGGAGCGATATATTGAGATGGGAGTTGCTGAACAGAACTTGGCAACGGTTGCATCTGGTCTTGCGACTTATGGCAAGATTCCATTTATTACTTCATACGCCACTTTTAGTCCTGGTAGGAACAACGAACAAATTCGTACTACTGTTTCTTTAAATAATGTACCTGTAAAAATTGCAGGGGCTCATGCTGGTGTATCTGTGGGTCCTGACGGTGCGACACACCAAGCGCTTGAAGATATTGCATTGATGCGTGTACAACCAAATATGACAGTAGTTGTGCCGTGTGACAGTGAAGAAGCAAAAAAAGCGACAATCGCCGCAGCGCAAACAAGCACTCCCATCTATTTGCGGTTCGCTCGCGAGAAGACTCCAGTGTTTACAACTCCTGAAACACCATTTGAAATAGGGAAAGCGCAGGTGTTTTTCACACCAAAAGAAGGGCTAGAGAATAAGGTTGGTATTATTGCTTGTGGTACATTAGTTCACAATGCGATTATGGCGGCAAAAACACTTGAGGATGAAGGTGTTGGTGTATCGGTGCTTAATCTTACGACGATAAAGCCAATGGATACAGATGCGGTGATTGCGTTTGCTAAAGAAGTTAAATCTATTGTAACAGTGGAAGAACACCAGACGGCTGGGGGTATGGGGTCTGCTGTGGCAGAGGTTCTTGCGCAAAATTACCCTATTAAGATGAAAATGCTGGGCGTGCAAGACAGTTTTGGACAGTCTGGAGAACCCGATGAGCTTATTGCACATTACGGTCTTGATAGCGAATCTATTGTAAACGCAGTAAATGAGATTGCGGGTTAAT
>CAYSEK010000027.1:0-2934 GCA_964430255.1 uncultured Candidatus Saccharibacteria bacterium | reverse complement strand
AGAATAATAGAGAATAGCATACGTGCATCTTTGGAGAAGAAAAAGGTAGAAGAAAAAGACATTGACATACAAGACGATGAAATAGACATAGACCTCACTGTGGATGTCTTAAAAGAAGGTATTGGCATAGACATCGAAAAAGAATTAAGAGAACTTGAAATGGATGAAGAGAAGACGGTAGAAGAATTGAAAAAACTAGAAGAGATAGTACTAGAAAAGAAAGAAAAAATAATTGTACGGACAAAAGTTAAGAAAGCATACAGAGAAGCACTAAAAGACTCCGACGATGACGGTGTTTCAGATTATGATGAAATAAATATTTACGGAACAGATCCATTGTCTGCTGACTCTGATGGAGATGGGTATATTGATGGAGCGGAGATATTGAGTGGTTTTGATCCTATCGATAGTTCAATTGATGCTATTGTAGTATACGAAAATCCAAAAGAGTCAGGAGAAGTTGAGGAAGGTTTGTTTTCTGTGGGCAAGATAGAAATTGTAAGCAAAAGTGCGAGAGGACTTGAACAAGCAACAGAGAGTGTAACGTCCTCAGGTAGATTATCTCTCGAAGGAAAATCACTACCAAATAGTTTTATAACACTCTACATTTTTAGTATCCCTACAGTTGTAACAGTTAAGACTGATAAAGATGGCAACTGGAACTACACAATGGATGAAGAACTAGAAAATGGTGAGCATGAAATATATGTAGCAATGACTGATAATTCTGGAAAAATAATTACAAAAAGTAGCCCAATTCCTTTTGTGAAAGAAGCTTTTGCTGTGACGGTTGACGAAGAACTGCTTTCATTCCAAATAGAAGGAAGCAAACCAAGTTTCTTTAATTTTGGATATATTTACATAACCATACTTGTTCTCGTGTTTTTAGTTGGAATAGTGCTTACTGTGATTGGTGTTAGGTTGAGGTTTCGCAGTGAGGAAGTAGAAAATATCGCCTAAAATATGTTCAGTTCATTTTTTAAAAATATTTCAAAAGGATTTTTCTTTGTAAAAGATAATCCACAAGTTCTTTATACTATTTTTTTACTGATAGCTATTCCGCTTTCGTTTATTTTTACTGGGCAGAAGTTTTTGGATGTCGCAAAAAGCAATCAAGAACGACTGGAAAAAGAGAGAATAGGAGTTATGCAGGATGTATTTGTGTCTTCTATTCACATAAGTGAACACATGAAGATGAAAGAACACGTTTTCTTACAGGAGGTAATAGATGGAATAAGCAAGCAAAACCAAAGCATTGAACAATTTAAAGTTATACTTAGGAAAAATGGAAAAAATATTATAGCCGCATCGTTGAATGGAGATGAAATTGGCAAAGAGGATTTTAAAAATAAAAAACTCTATGACATGGTGGGTGTTAAATTAGAAGGGTCTGTGATATTGGAGTTGTTTGATGAAGATGGAGATAGGCACTGGAAGGCGGCACGTGCAATTATAAGCGATGCAGAAAGTGGTGTTGGTGGCTTTGTGTTTACAGATACATCGATGGCACATATTGATAATATTGCCGAGCGTAACATAAGAGAAGCGTACATTATACTTTTCTTTATCATATTTGCGATATTTATTTTGCTTGTTCGACAGGCAAGGATTGTTGATTATGCTGTTTTGTATAAAAAACTCAAAGATGTAGATAAAATGAAAGACGATTTTATTTCAATGGCAGCACATGAGCTCAAGACACCACTTGCTGCTATTCGCGGGTATGTTGGGTTGATATCAACAGACAATTTATCAATGGACGATAAAGAGAGTATAAGCCGAGTGAATATATCCATAGAACGTTTAAATTTACTGATTGGTGATATTCTAGATGTCGCTCGTATACAGCAAGGCAGAATGAAGTTCACATTTAAGAAGATGGATCCATCGGAGACGATACAATCAGTTGTTGATTCATTTCAGCCAATGGCACGTGAAAAAGTATTAACACTTGAATATAACAAAAAATCACTCCCAAATATTTTTGTTGATTCACAGCGTCTAGAACAAGTACTTATCAATCTGATTGGAAATGCCTTGAAGTACACACCGGAAGGGGGCGTGAAGATTGTTGTGGAAGAAGAGCCAACAGTAAAAAATAGCATATTACACATAAGAGTAAGTGATACTGGGCTTGGTATATCGGCGGAGGATCAAGAGAAATTATTCCAGAGGTTTTCTCGCATACGCACAAGAGAAACAGCCGATATAGGAGGGACAGGGCTTGGTCTTTGGATAACTGCGCGAATAGTGTCAGAAATGAAAGGAACGATAACAGTAGAATCCATCAAGGGCAAGGGAAGTGACTTCATTATTTCATTCCCTGTTGTATAACGTTTTTTACTTGACATAATGATAAAAAAATATATGATAGTATCATATTAAGTTATCATATAAATGTATGTCTACATTATCCGTTCCACTATCACCTGAACAAGAACAATTTATAAAACAATTTGTTAGTGAACACAAAGCGCCAAACAAGGCGGAGGTTGTACGCCGTGCATTGAGATTGTTTGAAGAAGAAGAAGCGGTCTCTAATGTTTTACGAGCAGAGCAGGAAGTATTAGAAGGAAAAATCCTAAAGGGAGACTTGAGAGAGCTGGCGCGTAAGATTGTCTAATATGCTTAAGATTTCTTATACTCCATCTTTTGTAAGACGATTTACCTCTCTAGAGCATGACCTTCAGGAGGAAGTGTTGGAAAAGATAGAAATATTTAAAGATATTGCAAACCACAAACAGCTTAAAGTGCACAAATTGAAAGGTCGCTTGAATGGGCGATATAGTTTTTCTGTAAATTACAAAACAAGAATAGTGTTTACGCAATCAGCAAAAAATGAAGTAGTATTTTTGACAATAGGGGATCACGGTGTATATAAATAATAGTATTTTTATGATTAGCATTAAAGTAAATTATTCTATTGATTACGAG
>CAYSEK010000026.1:0-10553 GCA_964430255.1 uncultured Candidatus Saccharibacteria bacterium | reverse complement strand
GTAGAATATCTGCCTTCCAAGCAGAGGGCGGGAGTTCGATTCTCCCCACCCGCACTAAAAATAAAAATAACCCAGTTTCTACTGGGTAGTTTTCATTTTTTGTGGGTGGAGAAAGGCAACTGCTTGCCTTTCGCGGAGAATCGAAAGCCGGAACATGTCGCCTTTGGCGACAGTGAGGCGGGGTCGCGAGTACTTAGACTTTTGGAATCATGAGCTTGCGAATGGTGAACAAAAGACTTAGTAACTCGTGTTCGATTCTCCCCACCCGCACCACAGGCACGGCAGTTTGTTTCAGCTTACTCAGGCAATCTCTTGAATAAACTGAGTGCCCTTGTATATTTAGCGTAAATAAGGTAGTGTATTGGAAATATTAAAGATATGGGAACATCAAGAAAAAATAAAAGAAAAAGCGTGAAGCGTCGCCGAAGGAAGAAACTTAGACGCCAAGATAGATATAAGAATAAGTAATTTCTTGTATCGCTGTATTCAGCACTAAAGTTTATAGCTAAAGATCGCAGTCAAATAACAAAAATACCCGGTTACATAACCGGGTATTTTTTGTAAGATGAGATTTATTTTAATTCTTTCGCGCGCAAAAGAATTATCTAACAGCGTCTTTAAGTGCTTTTGCGGCCCTGAATTTAGGCACACGCATTGCAGGCACTTGAATAGCTTCTCCTGTTCTTGGGTTTCTTGCTGTTCTGGCAGCTCTCTCTTTTGCTGAGAAAATACCAAATCCAGCAATTGAAACCTCTTCTCCTTTTTTGATTGTTTCTACTATAGAGTTGAAAATTGTATCAACGGCTCTTTCTGCTGATGCTTTTGTATCACCAAGAGTTTCGTGCACTGCTTCAACAAGGGCTTGTTTGTTCATATTTTTGAATTGTGTTTATTAATCTATAAATTTATCCGACCTTTGAAATCTATCAACCTGTACCTTACAGGGTTTGATATCCTTGTTTTATTATATATTAAGGTATTTTTTGCGCAACACGTGACTGTAGATAAGAATACTTTCTATTTATTTTGCAAATTCAACCGTTCTGGATTCCCTTATCACATTCACTTTTATTTCTCCAGGGTATTTTAGCTCTTGTTCAACACGAAGAGCTATGTCACGCGCAAGTTTTTTTGCTTCAAGGTCAGAAACTTCTTCGGGGGTAACAAATATCCTTATTTCACGACCAGCCTGAAGGGCATAGCTTTTTTCCACTCCTTTAAATGACTTTGAGATGGCTTCAAGTTCTTGTAGGCGTTTGAGGTAGTTTTCCACGGTGTCTCGGCGTGCTCCGGGACGTCCTCCAGATATAGAGTCTGCTGTTTGAACAATGATAGACTCAATTGTTTCATATGGATATTCTTCGTGATGCGCCTGCATTGCCTTTATTATTGCTTCATCAGCACCAAATTTTTGCAATATCCTTCTTCCTATTTCAACATGTGTTCCTTGTACCTCATGGTCTACCGCCTTGCCTATGTCGTGAAGAAGTGCACCTGCTTTTGCCACTGCGATGTCAGCCCCAAGCTCCTCAGCAATCATTCCTGCTATATGTGCCATTTCGATTGAGTGCTGTAGTACATTTTGTCCATAACTTGTCCTGAAATACAATCGCCCCAGAATGGATACAATTCTGGGGTCAAGATTAAAGATTCCACACTCATACACTGCTTTCTCTCCCTTTTCTTTGATTATCTTACTTATTTCTTCTTTGGCTTTTTCTACCATGTCCTCAATTTTTGCCGGCTGTATTCTTCCGTCAAGAATTAAATTTTCTAAAGCTACTCGGGCAACCTGTCTACGTATTGGATCAAAAGAAGATATAATAATTGACCCTGGAGTGTCGTCAACAATTATTTCAACACCAGCTGAGCGCTCGAAAGCACGAATATTTCGGCCCTCTTTCCCTATAATTTTCCCCTTTATGTCATCAGAGGGGATTGAGACAGATGTTGTCATTGTGTTTGACGCGGTTGAAGACGCAAGCCTTTGAATAGATATTGCAAGGATATCTTTCGCTTTCTTGTCTAATATCTCAGCCCCTTCTATTTCAAGCTTTCGCATTTTGGCTAAAATATCTTCCTCTTGTTGTTTCTCTATGGTAGAGATAAGTTCACTTTTTGCTTCTTCTGAAGTAAGATTAGACACTCTTTCAAGTTCTGTCTGTACTTTTTTACCCTCGGATTCAGTTTTTTCTCTTATTTTCTTTATTTCTTCAATTTTTTTCTTTATTCCTTCAACCTCATCGTCTATGTCTGATTGACGTTTATCCAAAAGTTCTTCTTTTTTTATCAGCCTTTCGCCTGTTTTTTTGTAATTTAGTTCTTTTTCCTTTTCTTCATTTTTTAACTCTAGGAGTCGTGCAGATATTTTTTTCTCTGCAGACTCTGTTATTTTTTGCGCCTCCTCTTTTGCCGCGAGCGTCATTTTCTTTACCTCAAGCTCCATCGAGCCTCTTTGTCCCAAAGAAATGATCCATCGCAGAAAATACCCAAAAGCAACGCCACCTAGTGCCGCTATTGCTATAATTATTAATATTTCTAATCTCATGATAAGCGAAGCCTAACTCTCGCTTTGTATATTTTGTAGGTAACTAAGTAGTTATAAACTTAGTTCGTTTTAAAGAGTACGAGGTAACGTGGTCGTTTAGTTCATTGATTATTGATGTTCTATGTATACAGTGGTTTACTGTGGTCATTACGGCTGTTTTTCGTATACCTTCTTTTCATTCAAAGCGGAGTTAGAAAATTAATTGTTTGTTAAAATTCAACATTTTTATAGTATCAAATTATACGTTTTTCGTCCAATTTTACATTAATCATAATGAGTCTTGAAGTGGATAATTTAACTGTGGATAAATTAGTGTCTTTGCGCGCTACTATGGTGTATAATTATAAATTATGGACGAAGAAGTTCAACAAGCAGAAAATAAAAAATCCAAAAAGACTATTATTGTTGCAGTTGTGGTATTCGGAGCGTTGCTTTTTGCAACAGTTCTCTATCTTTTATTAGGGTTTGGTGGTCAAAAAGACGACAAACTTACCCCAGTATCTATTGTAAATGAAGAAAAAGAAGCTATAAAACAAAGAGTCCAAGGAGATAAAGAAATAACACCTCTTACTGATGAAGAAAAAGAAGCTGTAAAACAAAGAGTCCAAGGAGATAAAGAAATAACACCTCTTACTGATGAAGAAAAAGAAGCTGTAAAACAAAGAGTCCAAGGATTATAGAAATAATTACAAATTATAAATATATAAATATGAAAAATAGCTTATTCCAAACATTAAAAATATTACTTACTGCCGTCGTACTTTCACTCGGGATAAGTTATGTATACGCATGGACAGCGCCAACAGGTGCACCACCAACAAATAATACACCTGAGCCACTTAATACAGGCAATTTCTTGCAAACAAAAACTGGTGATCTGTGGATTGATTCCGGATCAGTGAGTAGCCCCGCATTTCTAGGTGTTGTTGGTGGTGGGTCTTTCGGTGGTAACTTGGAAGTGCTTGGTAATTTAACCGTGGGTGGGACTGTTAAAGTTGCTAATACTGGAGATAGTTGTAATTCAAGCACAGAAGGTCAAATAAAATTTGATGGAACGACTTTTTTGGGATGTGTTAACACAGGTGTTTGGGAAGAATTGACTCAAGGACCTTTGTTTTTGACGATTTCTGATTATGTAAATTATGATTTTGCAGATTTGGGCTTAATAGAACCTAGGAGTATTATTCTTACGATTGAGGGAACTGTCTCTAGTTTAGATCCAAGTATTCCAGCATTGAAAGTAGGAGGTCTTCCTACTAATTCAACAGTAACAATTATAAATAACGGTACTATCGTCGGTGCTGCAGGTAGGGGTGGCGCAGGTGGTAGTATAACTGATGGTGGTGATTGGCCTGCCCAAATGACTCCAGGGGGTAATGGAGGAAATGGTGGGGTCGCTATTTATTCTTCTATGCCTACTATAGACATAGATAATAATGGAACTATTATGGGCGGCGGAGGGGGTGCTGGAGGAGGTGGTGCGGCATGGTGTGTAGACCTTGATGAAGATTCTAGTTATACTCGTATATGTGCTGCTGGTGGAGGAGGAGGAGGAGGAGGAGGTGTAATTGCTGGCGGAGGCGGAGCCGCTGGAACTTCCAATCGCTGTGTGTGGATTGCGAATAACGACCCTGGCTTTTCAGGAAATGCTACATCTGGTGGTAGAGGTGGTGTAGGTAGCATCATGATTAATGCTAGCAATACTAATTCTAGTGTACGTGGTGGAGCAGGTGGATCAGGTGGAAACAGGGGTTCAAATGGCAACATTGGAGCAACTGCCAGTGTATCATCTTGTGGTATTAATTCTAGAATTACTTCTCCAGGTGATATGGGATATGCAGGACAATCTATTGTCGGAACATTTCGGAACATTTAAGTGTCAATCTGTAATATTATACTTATATATAATTGGTAATTATATGAAAAAAGATCTCATCCAAATACTAAAAATTCTTCTTGTCTCATTTGCGCTATCTTTTGGTGTAAGTTATGTATATGCATGGACAGCACCAACAGGCGCACCCCCTAGTGGTGGGGGTAGTGTTTCAACGGTATTGAATGTTGGAGAAAATTTACAAACAAAAACAGGAGATCTTTGGTTAGGCTCAGCTGCATTTTTAGGTGTTGTTGGTGGTGGATCTTTCGGTGGCAACTTAGAGGTGCTCAACAGTAATGTCATTGTATCTGGCACTATTGATGTAGCAGACACAGGAGACGTTTGCGATGCAAGCTCTGCAGGCAGGATTAAATACATAGGCTCAGATTTTCTTGGATGTAATGGATATTCTTGGGAGAGTTTAACTACGGGTTAAGTTTGTTGGAAAAATGAAAAATAGTGAAAATAGGGTCAGGACCCTTTGTTTTCTAAATGCATGAGTGTGGTATAGAAATGTAAGGATAGCAACAAACAAAACAAGAGCAGGCGTAGCCTGCTCTTGTTTTGTTTGTATGCTTGTTTCACTTTTAATCTATCGTCTTCCGTTTTTTGGTTTATATACTTCATCTACTAATCCGTATTTCTTTGCTTCATCCGCAGACATGTAGTAGTCACGGTCGGAGTCTTTTTCCACTTGCGCAATTGGCTTGCCTGTATTTTTTGCAAGTATTTTATTTAAGTTCTCTTTTACTTTAAGTATGTGCTTTGCGGTAATGGCAATATCAGATGCCTGACCCTCAGCACCTCCCATTACTTGGTGTATCATCACTTCAGAATTTGGCAAAACAAAACGTTTTCCTTTTGCCCCAGAAGAGAGGAGAACTGCTCCTGCTGAAGCAGCAAGCCCAGTACATATAGTAGAAACATCAGGTTTGATGTGATTCATTGTGTCGTACATCGCCATCGCCGAGGTAACAGAACCTCCAGGAGAGTTTATATAGAGTCTGATGTCTTTCTTCGGATCTTCTGATTCCAAGAAAAGCAATTGGGCGATGATATTGTTTGCCATGTGGTCGTCTATTTGCCCACCTAAGAAAATTATCCTTTCTTTGAGGAGGCGAGAGTAAATATCGTACGCACGTTCGCCAAATTGTGATTTTTCAATAACTGTTGGTATTAACATAAAAATAAATTAAGAATTATGAATAATGAATTAAAGATAGTATAACACAGCCATAAATAATGCAACCTTACTAGATGTTGGATGTCTATTAAGCAAGGGAAGGGTGTTGATGTGTTTTAAAAAAACGCTGACATTGCATCAGCGTTTTTTTGTTCTTTGCTTCCTTGTTGTATTATTTTGTCACTCCTTGTTTTTCCAAGAATTCAAATACTTCTTCATTTATAAGTATTGTTTCTATGTAAATTCGTACTCTTTCCGGGTCTGCATCTTTGTATTGTTCAAGAAGGTGGTTGGTTTGTTTATCAAGCTCATCTTTCGGTGCGGTCATTTTTTCTTCTACTGCGATCTTGTTTAATACGAGCTGAGACTTTGCTCTTTTTTCAGCATCAGTACGCCACTCTTTTCGTATCTCTTCCTCTGATTTTTTTATATGTTTTAAGTATTCTTCAAATGTTCCCCCGCTGCGAGCGATATCATCTTTAAATTGTGACACCATTTTGTCTAACTCGCTTTCTATTAGTATGTTCGGTATTATTGTTTTTACTCCTTTTGTTACTTCTTCTATTATTTCAGCTCTTTTTTTGTTTTTCGCCTTTCTTTCTTTCTCCTCAGTAATGTTTTTCTTTAGTTTTTCTTTAAAGTCCGAAACATCTTTAAAGTCTCCCAAAGTCTTAACAAATTCATCGTCAATCTTCGGTAGGTCATGCTCAGTTGCTTCCTCTCCTTCTTTTTGGCTGGTATTTTTTGTTCCTTTTACTCGCATTTTGCGTATTTCGCTTATCGTATCGTCAACTTCTTTCTCCGTTACTTCAATTGTTTCTTTTTTTAGTGTTATTTTCTTTGCTAATGTCTTGTAATCCGGAAGCTCTATCTTTGGCATTACTGCAATTGTTGCTTTGAATTCAAGTGGATTTCCTTTTGCAAGTTTTATGATTGAAATAGTTGGTCTTCCTATTGTGTCTATTTTATTTTCAATAATAACTTTTGGGAATTCTTCTCTTAGTGTTATGTCCGCTGCTTCTTCCAGAATCGCACCTTCACCAACTTTTTGAATTAGAACTTTTTCGGGTACATGACCTTTTCTGAATCCAGGGATTTCAATATTTTTAGAGACGTTTTTAGTTGCGGATGGTATGTGTCTATCAAATGCTTCTGCTGGTATTGAACCACTTATTTCCACTTCTCCATTTTCTATTTCTTTTATTTCTACTTTTGTTTGTGTCATATTTTTGTAATTGTCTATTTTAAACTTGCTTAATGAACATTAGCATATACTATTATCTATATTTGGTCAAAATATAGAATAAGGTGTGTTGGTGTAAATAAAGACCCGTGCCTGTGGCACGGGTCTTTATTTACACTAAATTTAAGATACGGAGTACTTTATATTCCTAGCTCCGCTTCTATGTTGCCAAGATCTATATCAATGTTACCAAAATCAGTATCATCAATATCTTTTTGGATAGCATTTATTTCGTCTGAAGTATCTTGCGCTTCAATCGCCTCTGTTATTGAGTCAGTTTCACTCAAAATCTCCTCTGTTGCTGGAGCTGTTTCGTCTGATATTGGTTCGTTGGTTGACCTAGATCCAAGATAGTACAAACCTCCGATAACGAGGAGTACTACAATTATTATTACTCCTATGATCGCCCCTGTTGATTTTTCTTCTACATGTTCTGTTTGTGTTGAAGTCTGCTCCTCAGTTACTTCTTCATTGTTTGTTTGTTTTTCTGGTTCTTCCATGTTTTTTCGTTTTTAACGATATTATTAACTACTAATGGATTGCTTACTCTGCTTGATTTGTTGTGTCTGTTTCTGTGGTCATTGTTTCTTCTGTAGTTTTAGCTGTGTTTTTGGCTGCATCTCTCAGTGCTTTTACTGATTCTACTACAGATTTGTGCGCTTCTTTTATTGTTTTAACAGTATCCTTTATTGTAGACCGTACACTTTTGAATGCTTCTTTTGGTTCATCTGCCTCAATCGCAGTTCTGATTGCTTCTCTTGCTTCTTCTATCTTTATTCTTGCTTCGTCTATTTTTATTTTTGATTCAGCCAGTAGAACTTCTGCTTTTGCTGTGTCTACTCCATTGTTTGAGAATTTTTCTATTCTTGAAGCTACTCTTTCTCCAAGTTTTTCAATTCTGTTTACTGCGGCGTGAAGTCTTTTTGATATTCTTTCAGCGTAAGCCGCTATTCTTTCTTTGCGTTTTTCGCTCATTTTCTCTCTTCTTTCACTTCTCTTTTCTTCCATTTTCTCTTTCCTATCTTCTTGTCTTTCGCCTATTTTCTCTCTCCTGTCACTTACCCCCTCTCTTCTGTCTATTCGTTTTTCGCCTATTTTCTCTCTCCTTTCACCTACTTTTTCTTTCCTGTCTTCTCGTCTTTCGCCACGTTTTTCCTTTATCTCGTTTCTTCTTTCACTTACTCTCTCTCTTTTGTTCTCCTTTCTTTCTCCCAACTCTTCCCTTCTGTCTTCATTTCTCTCTTTTTTAAATTCTCTTCTGTCTTGTGTTTTTTCAAAACGATTTTTTACATCGCCTCTTTTGTATCCTGTGTCGGATTCCTTAGTAGCTTCTGAGGCTGTCTCTATTCCTACCGATGCATCATCTGTTTCTTCTGCATTTACGGTGGATACTCCAATAAATATAGCAAGTGTTAAAACAAGTAATGTTTTAAATATATTTTTCATATGTTTAATTTTTTATAATAAATAATGATAAAAGACTTTCGCAATCCTCTAATGTGTTTAAGTATATAAAAATCCACCCGACTATTCAATCTGTAGTCAGGTGGATAACTAAAACTTTAATCTAAAGTAATGAAAACTCCTTAAGGTAAGGGCTATTTTCCAAATTTTTCTTTATATAGCTCCAAGCTTCGTTTTATTGCCTCTCCGGCTGCATTTTTATCATCAAACCCTGTTACTTCAACTTCTTTTTTCTGGATTTTCTTATATGTTGAATAAAAATGCTCCATCTCCTTTATTGTGTGTGTGTTTATGTCATCAAGATTTTTTACCTCGTCCCACCTGGGGTCGCCTACTGGTACTGCTATGACCTTGTCGTCAGAGTCACCATCGTCAATCATGTGCATGATTGCAATAGGGCGTGCTTTTGCAAGTATTCCTGGTTGGAGTGGGTATGTTGTAAGCATTATTACATCCAGAGCATCACCGTCATCCCATAGTGTTTGTGGCACAAAACCATAATCAAAAGGGAAGTCTTGCGCTGTGTGAGCGACACGATCAAGTGCGATCATCCCCGTTTCTTTGTCTATTTCATATTTATTTTTTGACCCCTTATTTATTTCAATGATGACGTTTATCTCATCTGGTGTGTTGTTTCCAACTGGTATATCGTGCCATAGGTTCATGTTTTTTTGTTTTATTAGTTTATAATTTTGAAGATAGTTATTATTCTTCAACTTTTTGTCTTTCTTCCTCTTCTTTTTCCTCTCCCTCCGCTTTTTCCGAAGTTGTGTTCTCTGTGTCATCGTCTTCTTCGTTCGTTTCACCACCTTTTTCTGTTATTTCCTCTTTGATTATCTCTTCTTTGTGTACTTTTTCTTCAATATCTTCAGTATTTTCATCGCTATCTGCTCCACCTTCTCTTTCTGTGCCCTTAATATCTATTTTCCATCCTGTTAGTTTTGCGGCAAGACGTACGTTTTGCCCACCTTTTCCTATCGCAAGAGATAGTTGGTCTTCAGACACCTCAACAACAGCACGTTTGTCTTCTTCTTTTATTTCAACATTTTCTACTTTTGCGGGAGACAAAGAGTCTTCAATAAATTGCACATTGTCAGGAGACCATTCTATTATGTCTATTTTCTCACCCCCAAGTTCACTCATTACTGTCGATACTCGCACCCCTCTTTGCCCAACACATGACCCAACTGGATCTATGTGGTCATCATTTGAGAAAACAGCAATCTTTGACCGTGAACCAGGTTCACGTGCTATGGATTTTATTTCAACCACGCCACTCGCTATCTCTGGTGCTTCCATTTCAAATAATTTTGCTACAAATTTAGGATGTGAACGTGAAAGACGTAAACTTATTCCACGAGGGGTATCTTCTACAGAGTACAAATATGCGCGTACTCTCTCTCCTTGCCTGTATTTTTCACCGGGGATTTGTTCATCGTAAGGAAGTATTCCAGTTGTTTTTCCAAGATCAACAAAGATTGTTCCTCTTTCTATTCTTTGTACTGTGCCATTTATTATATCTCCTTCTCTTTCTTCAAACTCTTTCATTACAGACACTTTTTCAGCCTCTCTTATTTTTTGTATTATGACCTGTTTTGCAGTCTGTGCTGCAATTCTGCCGTAATCATCCTGTGCTTCAAGGGGGAACTCTATTTCATCGTCTGGTTGCGCATCTTTTTTTATTTTTTGTGCATCTTCAAGAAGGATATGGTGCTCTGTGTTGAAACGGATTAATTTTTCACCCTCCTCTTCCTCTAAAATATCTTCACCTTCTTTTTCACTCTTAGCGGGACCTTTGTCACTTTTAGACTCTTCAACTTTTTCTTCGCTCTCTTCTTCTTCCGGCTTTATTGTTGCAGGGTCAACAACAATCTTTATTTGATTAAATTCCGTTTTACCGGAATCCATATCAAAAACAGCGCGTACTATTTGCCCTTTCTTTCCGTAGTCTTTTTTATATGCCGCTGCTAATGCTTGTTCTATTGCCTCAATTATCTTATCTTTTGGAATTCCGCGTTCTTCTTCAAGTTGACCAAGAGCAGATTTTAGTATTTTTAAATCCATCATAATGTTTGTTTTTCTTTCGAAATGAAGCAAATATTGCTTCATTTCGTTAAATTTTTAAAAACAAAAGCCCGTTTCGGAACGGACTAATATATTAAGGATACTATCTTTGTTGAAAAAGTCAAGCAGAACAACCTGCATTCTAACCTGAACCGCACCACCTAACGAAACATAC
>CAYSEK010000025.1:0-10584 GCA_964430255.1 uncultured Candidatus Saccharibacteria bacterium | reverse complement strand
ATCAGGACAACCAACAAGAAAAATAACATCCTAGATTATACCTAAAAAAAACGCTTGACATCATACACTCATTAAGTTATACTTGTCACTAATTCAAAACTGCGCATCTACAAATAAAATGAGGTTGAGTTTTAGTTGTAAGAAGAGTTAAGTTGTTTTGAGGAATTATCAATTTCATTTATATTTGTAGTATGCAAAACGGAACAATCGCACGTATAATGGACAAAGGATTTGGTTTTATTTCACGCGAAGGAGAAGAGAAAGATCTTTTCTTCCACGCAAACGAAGTAGCAGGAACTGATTTCAATGACCTACGTGAAGGTGACAGCGTTACATTTGAAGTAGTGGACGGTCCAAAAGGCCCAAGCGCAACAAACGTAGCACGTGCCTAAGACACAAAATAAAAAACACCGCATCAAATGATGTGGTGTTTTTTATTTTGTGTTGCAAAAAAAATACGCTCAATCTTAATCAAGCGTATTCAAGTAGACAGAATGTCATACAACATATGTTCCATCCTTACTACTAATAATGCCGTACTCATCTCCTTCTACAACGTTCTCTTCTTTGTCGCAAATAAGACGCCTGGAATCAAAGAAAACCTCATACCAGCCTGGCATATATGTTGTAGAACAACATGTACAACTCTTTTCTGGTACCTCTAACTCTTCTGAGCAAAATTCTACATTCGCTCCTTCAAGCACTTTATCGCGCACTATCGCCGGCATAATATCTGGCAACTTACTGTTTTTATCACACATGATAAATCCCTCCTTTTCTATGTGAATCTATTTTATACAATACCACAAACATCTTAAAAAGCAAGCTTCGTAAAACCTATTTTTTTACACAGGGAACACACTTACACCCGTGTGGTTTTATATACTCATCAACATACTCTTTGCCGTAATCATAATTAAGCTCCTCCCCCACTTTTATATTCCGCAAAGCATAAATAAATATTCTCCCCTTTTTAATATCAACTTCACAATTTGGCTTACAAGAATGATTTATATACCGAGCAACATTTTCACGCCTACTTCCGTTAATAGTCCTGCATGAACTTATCTCAAATAAATACTTCCCACCTTTTTTATCCGCTTCCTCTCTGGTAAGCATTTCTCCAATATACTCAATTACAAATTCACCTTTCTTTATTGGTTCATCTGCAAAAAGCCCCAGTCCTGCCGAGGAGCGTTTTACTTTTAATTTCTTTTTTGTTTTAATTTTCATAAAAATGTTCTTTTTATTATACATAAAATACGCACATTGACTAAATACTTATTTTGATTAGTCTTATAGCTAGTTTAGTTATTTGATTAATCAAAAGACAGGAGAACTAAAAATGCTCGAAGATGCTACCATGCGGGAACGATTTTCTATTGGAAATTCTTTTGAAGAAATAGAGCAAATCGTACAAAAAATCGGATACCCTATACACCTTGTACCATTCGGATCAAGAGAGTGTGTTATAAGGATTAAAACCGAAAATGAGCTTTACTCAAAAGCACAAGAAGTGCTTGATGAAGGTTTTTGGAATTTGGTACATGTATTAAAACCACTTGGTAAATATCCTGATGAGTTTTAAGTTCTTTTAATTTTAAGACCCGCAACTTGCGGGTCTTTTGTATGTAAACCACCCTCATAAAGACGGTGTAATAATAAATATCCGCCACACTATGTGACGGATATAATATCCTCCAAAAAACTTACCGTAAAAATCATCCTTATTGGTTTAAATGAATCAAGTCCAACAATTGAATCTGTCATAATCTTCTTCTTTTTGCAATCTACAAAGATAGTCTCGGAAAAACTATTCGTCAATTATTTAACAGGTTAAACACTTCTTTATCTGTCGTTTGACGGAACGATTTATAAAACTCCCCAACTGCTCCAAAAAACTTTGGAGCATCAAGATAAACCACTTCGTTCACCTCTTCTTGTATCAATTTAAGAGAATCCTGAGCAATCACAGGCACCGCCACGATAATTTTCTTTGCTCCTTTTGTTTTTGCCGACAAAACAGCCGCCCGAATAGTGTAGCCAGTTGCAACACCATCATCAACAAGGACTGCGGTTTTACCTGAAAGATCAAGGGGTGTACGGTTTCCACGAAAATCCTTCACCCAATGAAGGAAGTCCAAGAACCTTAGCAACTTCAAACGCCACAACAACACCCCCACGCGGGAGCCCCAATATAATTGCATCTTTGTCGCCTTTATATTGTTCCAACTTCAACGCAAGTTTTTGCCCACCAGCACGTCTATCTTTAGATATCATATAGACAGTATACAATATTTTACATTGACTTTGTTCTTCCTTTGCTCTATCCTATTGCGATAAGCAAATTCACTAAACCAAATACATGGAAAAAGAAAAAAATATTTTTGTTGTCATAACAGGACCATCAGGAGCAGGAAAGACAACCGTAACAGAGGCGTTACTTGAACGAATCCATGACTCAGTGCGTCTTATAACAACGACGACCCGAGGCAAAAGACAAGGTGAGGCTGATGGAGTTGATTATGATTTCGTTACGACGGAAGAATTTTTAAAAATGAAAGAAAGCGGAGATTTTTTTGAATATGCGCAAGTCTATGGTCAATATTATGGATCACGAAAAACAAAACTTGAAAAACTACTGGCAAACCACTCTGTCGTGTTTAGCTTAGTTGACGTAGAGGGAGCACGAACAATAAAAGCAAAGATTCCTAGCACTCTTACAATATTTATAGCCCCAGGCTCAATAAATGAACTTAACTCACGACTACTTGAAAGAAATGATGCAGACGCAGAAGACATTAAAAAGCGTATTGAAAAAGCAACATACGAAATGGATGTTGCTCAAGAATTTGATGTAATTATAAAAAATGTAAACGGAAAACTTGAAGAAACAATTAAAAAAACATTAGACTATGTTGATGAATTTAAAAACAAGAATGACTAATTTAATTACTACCCCAAACTATTCACAATAGTTCCCACCAGCACACCAAGACCTATTGCAGCGCCTCCAATTACAAGCATCTCCATTCCATGCCGAAACACTTCCCTGCCCGTCAAGCGAGCACTTGCCATGCCGAGTATAAACAATGCCACAAGAGCTGACATAATAGACACATAAAAGGCAGTTTTTACCTCAAGGAATATATACGGTGCCAGAGGGATAAATCCTGCAAAAAAGTATGACAAAAACATTATCAAACTTGGCACAAGCGAGCGCTTCATTGAGACCTCTCTACCCTCTTTGAACTCTTTTGCGACATTCTCAGAAAGCAGGCTTCCAACACCCATGGAAAATGCTTCAACAAAAATAAGCACCACACCGGCAAGTATAATCGTCTTTGCAGAAGTTCCAACAACCGCCACACCAGAGAGAAGCCCAACAGTAGATACTAAGCTATCTTCAACACCAAAAATAAAATTGCGCAGATACTTCGCGTACCGACTTTTAAGCTTTATCGATATACTTTCTCTATTCATAAAACTATTATACCACTACTAATACCGAAGTGCCTCTGCCGGTTCCATTTTGGCAGCTTGACGGGCTGGGAGGATACCGGAGATGATACCTGTGGTGAATGTAATAATTAAAATGACTCCGAAGCCAAGGAAGTCCAGCGCGGCGAAAGAAAACAAACCTGCAACCCCCACACCTCCCGCAACAAGCCCTATAAGAAACGCGATAAACACTCCTAATATAATGCCGAATATTCCACCCACGATACCAATCATCCCCGACTCAATTAAAAAGAGCAACAAAATAGCCTCACTTGAAGCGCCAATCGCTTTCATAATACCAATCTGTTTTGTACGTTCCAGCACCGAGGTGTACATTGTGTTCATAACACCAACTGCTCCCACTAAAAGAGATATTAGGGCGATAAAAATGAATGCCAACTCAACAATGGTTAAAACTTTCCCCACAAGAAAATTCGCCTTTTCCGGAGTTATGACAGAAAAGTCTCCAACTACTTCTTGTTTATTGAGCTCGGTTTTTATTTGCATTTCCAATAAACTAACATCTGTACCAGGTGCAACTTTTACAAATGCGGACACTGCAGATCCCCGTGTGCCGGTCAGAGACCTAAAAACATCCAGTGAGATAAACATTACATTATCATCGATCTGCAGACCTATGCCAGATATTGTCCCAGAGACATTAATCTTCTTTGATTTGAGTATTAAATCATCACCAGTACGAACTTTATTTTTAAACAAACTACTTGATACAAGATTCCCGAGAACAGCCTCACTCAATCTATCATTTTGAGGCCACTTACCTGTCTTTAAACTTATACCTTGTGATAAGGCAAATATTTTAGTCATTTTCTCCCAAGACGCGGCGTGAACCATTACAGACTTTTTTTCACCCCTGTATTCAACATTCATCATGGCAATTTCTCTTGGCACAACAAACTCAATACCTTTAATTTTTTCAAGCGCCAAAAGGTCACGTTCGCGAAATTTTTGTCCTCCAAAAACTCCAGCCAGTGGATTAGTCTCTTCGCCAGGGAAAATAACTATCAAGTCGGAGCCGAATTGTTGAAGTGTCCTACTCACCGCCGACTGAATACCACTCCCCAAGGAAAGAATGATCACTACGAGCATTACAGCGATCACCACGCCCAAAATAGTCAACCAACTTCGTATTGGTCTGTGATATATACCTTTCAGGGTTAATATAAAAAATTGCTTTAGCATGCTGATATTGTTTGTTATTTAATGAAGTGTCCTCGGAAATAAATTACTCATACCGCAACGCCTCTGCCGGTTCCATTTTGGCGGCTTGGCGGGCTGGAAGAATACCGGAGATAATACCTGTGGTGAATGTAATAATTAAAATGACTCCGAAGCCAAGGAAGTCCAGATCTGCAAAATGAAACAACCCACCTATCCCCATATCCCCCACAACAAGCCCAACAAGAAATGCGATAAATATTCCAAGAATTATACCAAACATACCTCCAACAAGCCCTATCACCCCCGACTCAACAAGAAAGAGAGAGAGGATTGCATCACTTGAAGCGCCAATCGCTTTCATAATACCAATCTGTTTTGTACGTTCCAGCACCGAGGTGTACATTGTGTTCATAATACCAACTGCTCCCACCAAAAGAGAAACAAGTGCGATAAAAATGAATACCAACTCAACGGTGGTCAAGACATTCCCCACAAGGAGGTTAGCTCTCTCCGGGGTAACGACAGCAACATCTCTAACCACCTCCTGTTTATCAAGCTGAGATCTTATCTGCTTTGCCACAAGATTAATATCGGAACCAGAAGAAACTTTTACAAATGCAAATCCAGCTTGCGGTGGTGTACCAGTCAGTGCGCGAAAAATACCAGAAGAAACATATATCGTATTATCGTCCATCTGGTTCCCTATCTCAGAGATAGTACCAACGACAGTCATCCTCTTCGACTTTAAAATTATGTCATCACCGAGGCGTACTTTATTTTTAAACGAGGTGTTTGCCGGTATGTGCCCCAAAACGACCTCGCTTACCCTGTCGTCTCTCGGCCATCTCCCAGTCTCCAGATTAACTCCTTGAGAAAGTTCGAGTACTTTTATAATTCCCTCCCAAGGCGCAGCGTGGATCATTATCGACTTTTTTTCACCTTTATATTCTACGTTCATCATTAACACATCTGCAGGAAGGGCAAACTCCACCCCGGGGATATTTTCAAGAGCAAGAATGTCACGCTCACGAAACTTCTGTGTTCCCAAAAAACCCACAAGCGGATTAGTCTCTTCTCCCGGAAAAATTATCACAAGCTCAGAACCGAATTGTTGAAGTGTCTTACTTATTGCACCTTGAATACCACTTCCCAAAGAAAGAATGATGGTCACAAGCATCACACTGATAACTACACCAATAATGGTTAGCCAACTTCGGATTGGTCTATGACGAACACCCTTGAAAGTTAAGATGAAAAATTGTTTTAACATGATATCACTCTGTGTACACTTTTTTATGTTTCTGGTGGTCCCTTATTAAATGTCCATCTTTGAGTGCAATGACCTGATCAGCTCGCTCGGCTATATTGGCATCATGAGTTACTACGATAAGTGTCTTACCATGCTTCTTGTTTAGATCAATGAGAATATTCAGCATCTTTTCTCCGGTTTCAGAGTCAAGATTCCCTGTCGGCTCGTCACCTAAAATAATTTCAGGATTATTGGCAAGTGCACGCAAAAGAGCCACACGCTGCTGCTCACCGCCTGATAATTCGAATGGACGGTGTGTCATGCGGTGTGTCATACCTATTTCTTCAAAACGTTCCTTTACTCTATCAAGGTCAGCGTCGTCTCCGGCAAACACTAGCGGTAATGTCGCATTCTCATAAGCAGTTAGCCACGGAATAAGGTTATACTGCTGAAAAACAAATCCAAATGTTTTCGAGCGAAGCAATGCCCTTCTCTCGTCCGGAAGCACAGACACGTCCTCACCATCCAAAAAAACAGTACCGGAAGTAGGGCGATCAAGAAGTCCTATCATATTAAGTGAGGTACTTTTTCCAGACCCTGAAGCACCTATTACCGCAACAAAATCACCCTTCCAAATATTAACATTAAGCCCACGTAACACTTTTGTCTCTATTTCTCCTGTTTGAAACACCTTATACACATCATGTAGTCTGATAAGAGGCTCACCTAAAAACCTCTGCGGGTCTTTTTTAAAACGCTCTGCGCACCACTTTGAGCAAAACAAAAACTCATCCCCTTTATATGAAAACTTTACCGCGTCATGAAATACTGACGTGTCCATTCCGCACACAAAATCATGAGCTTCTTTTTTAGTCATCATTATATATAAAAAATTAAATTATGAATTAATCAACTGAGATAATAACCGTCTCACCTTCCGACAATCCATTTACAATCTCAATATATTCTCCGTCAGATATCCCAACCTCAACTTCACGCAAAACCTCTTCCCCGCCAACAAGCACAGTAATAAAATCCTTATTCCCTTTTTCAAAAATAGAGACTTCAGGAACACGAATTACATCTTCCTCTAAAGAAACACTGACCGTAATATCCGCACTCATCCCGCTACGAATTATACTTTCTGGTGCATCAAGATATATATTAATCTTATAATAAGTATCTCCATCCTTTACCACTTTGCGTGGTTCTATGGATACAACTTTCCCTGTATAAAACTTTCTAGTAAACGCATCAAACTCTATAGTCACATCATTACCATTCACTTCTCGAATTTTTCCTATTTCAAGTTCTGATAAATCAGCCTGAATTTTAAAACCCGGAGTAGATAAAGAGATCACTGTATTCCCAGCTCTAAAAATTTCACCCTCTTCAAGCCATACCTTTTCCACTATTACAGAACCAGGGGCATATAGCGTAGATTTTCTTATTTTCTCCCGTACAAGTGCCTTCTGGCTTTCCATCTCTTTCACTTTTGCTTGTGCAATTGCGATATCTTCTTCTCTAGTACCGGAAACTTTCAAGTCAAGTTCTTGCTCAGCAAGAGAAAGAGCTGACTGCTCTGTCCTTAATTTTTCATCTGCTGTAGCGGTATTGATGATTGCTGTGTTGATATTTGTCCGCGCTGTCCAAGTACTAGACCTATACCCATCAATAGTCGTCTGCGACACAGAAGAACTTGATGTGAGGCTATTAACCATAGACGCGAACTGTCCAAGAAATTCTCTTACTTGCTCTAAGTTCTTGTTTGCATTATTCACAAAGACAGTAAGGTCACTTTGAATGGAAAGACCATTAAGTGATACGTCCCATGAATTAAGAAGATTCTCCAAAGCAAGTCTCCCTGTCTCTAAATCCGCCTCTAGTTGACTATCTGGAACGATAACATTTATTTGGGGATTTGCACTTCGTGGGTTGGAAAATAACTGGTCTACATTATTCCTCACCGCATCGTCTGACTTTACATATGCATCTTGCAATTTATTTACGAGATTTTTCTTTGCATCTTGTAATGATATTTCTGCGTTTTTTACTTTTATTCTATAAACATTTATATCTTCTTCCGTAGCGCCAGCAATAAGTTTTTCGAGATTAGCCTGTGCTTGTGCTAGTACGGCTCCAAGCCTCTGGAGCTCCAGTTCAAAATCGGTCGTATTAAGCTTTACAAGAGGTGCACCATACACAACACTTTGTCCCTCGTTAACAAATACACGCTCAACAGTCTCCGTAAATGAAAACTCAAGATCAAAATCCTTTCGTGGCACCACCTCCCCTCTTACTAAAACAACTTCATGAACGTCACCTTTCTCTGCGACAAAAGAAATTACACCCATTTCTTCTTTTTTGAAGTACCTGTCATATGCCCAAAATGCAGAGACTGCAATCCCCACAATCACAACAAACAATAAAGAGTAAGATATTTTTTTCATTTCATTCAAAGATAGGAAATTAAAAGTTTCCATATTGTAATTAAATTAATAAAATCCCACACCACAGCGCAGTATTATCAGATAGCTTTCCATTATGTAATTTCCAATGGAGGAGCTTACATTATACCACTAATTACTAAAAACTAATCCTGTATGATTCCATCTTTTAGCCAAATTACTCTATCTACGTATTTTTTATCGTCAGGTTCATGAGTAACCATTATTATGGTTTGTCCTATTTCCTTATTTAACTTTTTAAACAACTCCAAAATAACTTGCGAGGACTCAGTATCTAAATTTGCTGTTGGCTCATCAGCAAACAAAATTATTGGATTATTAACCAACGCCCTGGCAATCGCCACTCTTTGTTGTTCACCGCCTGACATTTCTTTTGGTAGATGGTGCAATCTATCTGCAAGCCCAACTTTACTTAACATTTCAGAAGACTTCTTTAAATATTCCTTTTTACCTATTCCTGAGACCATAAGTGGCAAATAAACTGATTCGAGGGCTGTCAACTCTGGCAACAGAGCATAAGATTGAAACACGTACCCTAATTTTTTTAACCGAAACTCAGATTTTTGATTTTCAGAGAGTGACAACAAATTCCCTCCGTCCATAATAATTTCGCCAGAAGTCGGCACATCCAACAAGCCAAGTTGATGTAATAAAGTGGATTTCCCAGATCCACTGCGACCCATCAGGGCCACGAACTCGCCCTTTTTTATGCCAAAACTTACCCCCTTAAGAGCATGTGTAGGAACCCGCCCTTCATATGTCTTTTTTAATTTTTTTACTTCAATAATCATAAAAATAATAATTACCCCCAGATTGATTTTAATATACTCTCTCTCGCCCCGCGGAATGCTGGGAAAAATCCGCCAATTAAGGAAGCAACGATCAGACTAATATTACTTATTCTAAGTATATCGAAAGTTACATTAAGCGATACCCACCCTATTGGAAAATCTAGAGGATTTACCAAGAAAAAAGGTCTCAGGATAAATAAAATAAAAGCTGCTCCGAGAGCAACTCCGATTACACCATAAAACAAGGCTTGTATAACAAAAGACGCGACTATTGTACTTTCTTTCATTCCGATAGCTTTTAATATTCCTATTTGTTTTCTTTTGTTTACCACACTTACAAATATGATTATAAATATAGTAATACCGGCTACAATTGTGCCAATGACTCCAAGAATAATGCTAATCATATTAAAACTAGAGCTTGCGCTTGAAGTAAATCCCATCAAATCATTCCACTTTTTTATATCTTCGTCCTTTAAACCTATTTGTCTCATTTTGCTCACATAAAAATCTTCTTCCCCTGTGTTCTTTATCTTAACCAATATTTCTGATGCCAAAGCATACACATCCAAAACAGACTCCATTTCTTTTTTTGTTACAAAGACCATCTGATCAACTTGAGTATTCTTAACACTAAAAATACCCTTCACTGTGTATGACCTATTTATTCCGTTACTAAATCGAACATCTATCTCATCCCCAACAAAAACACCTCCGAGACTTAAGTGGTCCAGACTACCGCCATGCATGCCTGCAACCTCTTTCCCTATTATTATCTCATCTCTATCTGTTGGCTCTAAAAAAGAACCTTCTATCATTGACTTATGGATCTTTGTAATCTTTTTCTCGTCTGGTACATCTAAAGACTTTAGTACCCACCTACCACTCTCTACGTCTCTACCGTCGTTATTCTCATCATAACTAATGACTACATTATCAACATAATGTGCAGCACTCCCAATAACCCCCGGAATCGTATCTATCAACCCCATCGCCTTTTTGTTAGTTATATATTTTTCATCAATCTCTGGTTTTACTACTATGTTACCGTATTGATTGTTGATTGATTCATTATTTATAGCTTCTATTATTCCTCCAAATACAGAAGAGATGAACACAAGGTTGACGTAAGCAAGCGTCATTATAAGTATCGTCATAATCAACGTACCCTTGCTACCTCTTTTGATTGATGTGTATGCTAAAAAAAAAGCTGTCTTTATATTCATTACAATATAGTATATACTGCCACTTCTTTTACGGCAAACATTCATATAGATGTTTCTGTCTTCAGCACATCTAAAAGTTTATATGTAACAAGAATACTTTTTAGAGAATTTTTAGAGACCCTACACTAAATTGTGTCTGATATAATAGACATATCATGACAAAAACA
>CAYSEK010000024.1:0-10788 GCA_964430255.1 uncultured Candidatus Saccharibacteria bacterium | reverse complement strand
TTGTTCGTATTTTTACTGAAAAATCAGGACTGTCTGCATATTTTTTTGCCCTATCGTTAATCAAGTATTTTTTTCTTGCTTCTTCAAATGGTAGATCTGTGTCTAGCAGTCCAAGTTCGTAAACTATTTTGTCGGAGTTTTCCGGCAAGATAGCCTCAATTTTTAAAGGTATTCTTTTTGGTGATATTTTGTTTACATGTTTCATGATGCTTATTGTGCAGGCGTTTGTGAGTGTATTGTAAAACTCAGGCTCAGTTTTTAATTTATTTGTTTTAGTGATCATATCTACAAACAACGAACGAACTTTTTCTGTAGTTGTTCTTACTGGGTAAACATACACGAGGTCATTTCTGTAGTTACTTCGAAGTTTTATCAAGTCACGCTCATCCCCAATTACATACATAATTTCATATTGTTTAAACAATCCTTTTATTGCAGAAAATTCTTCCCCTTTTTCTTTTCGTATCTCAATGGAGATTGCTATAAAATTATTGTCTTCAAATTCAAAACTTAGAAATGTGTGCGCGGCACCAGCAAAACCGGAAAACGGTTCAACTACATAATACACAGCTTTGATCTTGTTGAGGTCAAAAGTTTTATCGTAATAATTTACTTCATAGTCTGTTGTTGTTTCATAGTTAAAGTTTCTAATATTGTAAATATGTACTAAATTATCTTCAAACTCCGCATAAGGAAGAACGACTTGGTCAGGCGCCCATTCTCTGTCATTTGATGGGGTTATTGATGCCCATACTCCACCAACAAAAATGACAGGAATTAAAATTGAAAAAAGTGTTATCTTTTTTGATGAGGATTGTTTTTTGTTCATTATTGTTTAAGTTTTTAGAGAGGGAGGTCTATTGCCCAAAATCCAGCGCCCAAGAAAAGGAGGGACAACAACACTGCGAAGAGAAGTATAAAAAATTCTAAAGAGTTATCAAGTAGGTCTGGTTGTCGTATTTTTGTATATATCGCGCCTAGTATAATGAAAGATAGCATGATTGCTGTAGCTTGAGTGAAAACCCCTAGTACTAAAAGAATTCCGCCAATAAGTTCAGCGAGTGATATGATCCAGAAAAAAATTGATCCATTACCGAAACCTATTTTATTAAAAAACGAGACTCGTCTTTCTCTTTCTTTCCATATCTTTGTGTAGCCGAAATAGATAAAAATAAACCCGGCTGTTATTCTCAAAAGAAATGGGGCAATAAGCCAAAAAGTAAGAAGATCTGGAAACATACTTAATGTATTCATACTTGGGATTATACCAAAATGATCTTATTTGAGCTAATATGTGAAGTATGGAAAAAAGTAACAAAGCAGTGGTCATCCTGCACAACATAAGAAGCGTATATAATGTCGGTTCAGTTTTCCGTACAGCTGACGCTGTCGGTGTTTCAAAGATATATTTAACAGGGTATACTCCGACACCCCTTGATCGATTCGGGCGCGAGAGAAAAGATGTTGCAAAGTCAGCACTCGGCGCACAAAAGAGCATGGAGTGGGAGTATGTAAAAAGTATTAGCTCTGTAGTCAAAAAATTAAAGAAAGGGCAATTTGAAATTGTAGCAGTGGAGCAATCACCGCAGTCAGTTGATTACAAGAAACTTAAGTCCAAGCAAAAAGTTGCATTTGTATTTGGCAATGAAGTACGAGGTGTTTCAAAATCACTTTTAGAAAAATGCGATAAAATTATTGAGATACCAATGAGAGGAGAGAAGGAGTCTCTCAATGTCTCTGTATCAGCGGGGGTTGTTTTGTTTCGAGCGTTAGATTCTTAAGATAGTTTTTCTAGCTCTTCTCGCGCGACAGTGGCGTCGTCCCATGGGGTTTTTTTGTTGTTTGCTTCCATTATGTACGGGTCGGTGCCTTTACCTGTGATGAATATCGCATCTCCTTTGCATGCCTTGCGTAGCGCGGCGTGGATTGCCTTGCGCCTGTCTATTATTATTTCGTACTTTGTATTTTTAATTCCTTCTGCAACGTTTTCTATTATTTGCCCCGGGTCTTCGTCATAAGGATCTTCGTTTGTGAGGATTATGTGTTTACAGTGTGCGTCTGCCACTTTGCCCATTTCTTTTCGTTTCCATTTGTCTCGTCCTCCGCCAGTCGAGCCTAGAACGCATATTTTAGAAGTACCTTTGTATGCACCGTATGCTTTTTCAAGTGAATCTTTTGTGTGCGCGTAGTCAACGATGACAGTAAAGCTTTGTCCAACATCTACTTTTTCCATTCTTCCACGTACTCCGGAGAATTTTCTCAGCGCCGACTTTATTGTTTCTGTTTTAATTCCCGTAGTCTTTGTAAATGTTACGGCGGCAAGAGCGTTGTAGATATTAAATTCCCCTGGTAGTTTTAACTCAATTTTTTTACCGTCAAATGTCATGTTTACACCATTCTCATCAAGGTAAAATGGCTCAGCGTCAGACAGGGAATAGGTTTCTTTTTGTGGCACATCTATGTTAAGGAATTTTTCTGCCTCGTTGTCGTCTTTGTTTACAATCAATACACGGTCTTTTTTACTGGAGCACGCAAGTGCTCCAGCAATCTTGAGTTTTGCCTCAAGGTATTTTTCGTATGATCCGTGTGACTCAATGTGTTCGGGAGAAATGTTGGTGACAATGAGTGCATCTAGCCATAAAAACTTATGACGGAACTGCTTTACTCCTTCTGATGTTATTTCCACAACAACCCAGTCGCATTTTTCTTTGACGGCCTGGCGTAAGAATTTTTGTGTAAAAAATCTGCCGGGCATTGTCATCTTGTATAGATTTCTTTCTGAATGGTTGCCAACCTTGATTCGCAATGTTCCTGCGAGTGATGTTTTGTATCCAGCTTCTTCTAAAATGGCATTTACAAGTTCAACGGTTGTTGTTTTTCCTTTTGTGCCTGTTACTCCAACAATACGAACCTTCCTTCCTGGAAAGCGGTAAGCAATTGCTCCCATGAGTGAAAGAAGAAAGTGATACACAGGCTGACCTGCCCGGTAGAGTGACTTTGGAATAAATCTCTCAATTGTTCGTAGTGTTTTTTCTAGCATCGTTGTGTTTAAAATTTTTTATTTACTACCTCCTAAATGTTTTAGAGCTTCTTTTATTCTTGCGCTTGCGCCCGTTACTTCTTGTGATATTTGCTTGAGGGCTTCGCGTGCTTCGACAATAGAGTAGCCGAGAGAGTGTAGTGCTTCAACGGTGTCTGTCTCTTCCCTTAGCATTCCTCCTGTGTTTTCTGTGTTGATCACACCAAGTTTATCTCTAAGCTCAAGTACTATTTTTTGTGCGTTCTTGTTTCCAATACCCGACACCTTGGTCAAGTATGTAGTATCTCCGGAAGCGATAGCGGTCTTGAGTGTATCAAGAGGCGCTACACCCATAATGCCAAGTGCGCTCTTTGGTCCAACGCCCGAGATTCCTATAAGCATTTTAAAAAGTTCTACTTCTGCGTACTCGATGAAGCCGTACAAATCAAGAGCATCCTCGCGTACTACTAAGTGTGTCCAAAAAGATGCATCCCCACTATCTTCTTTGAGTTCATTTATTACATCAGGCGATGTGTATACCTTGTACCCAATACTTGAAACGTCAACGATGACAAACTTGTCTCCTTTTAGGAGCACTTTTCCTTCTATATGAGATATCATACGGTCATCATATCAGAATTTGCCTTTTTCCGCATTATCTGGTAAGATGCTGGAACTAAAGGGCTGAGTGGAATGTTGTAAAAACCGTTTCGTTCACTTAATAAAATCAATTATGCCAATTACAAAAGGAGCAAAAAAAGCACACAGAGCCTCTCTTAAGAAAAAAGTTTTCAATGACAAAAGAAAGAGAGTGATGAAAGAGGCTGTGAAAAAAATTAAAACTATTGTTTTACAAAAAGACAAAGAAGGCGCTAATTCTGTGCTTTCTGAAGCATACAAAGCTATTGATAAAGCGATGAAGAGAGGGATTATAAAAAAGAACACCGCAGCACGAAAGAAATCACGCCTATCTAAAGCAATCGCGAAAATATCTTAAATATTATTTAAACAAAAAAACACCCTTTCCTAAAAAGGGTGTTTTTGTTACACTTCTATAATAATTAGATATAAATAAAATAGAAATATGGCAAATGAAATTAGCGTAAAAGAAGCAAAAATGTGTATTGATGGAGGTTCAATTGTTTTAGATGTTCGTACGAAAGAAGAATATGATGGAGGACACATAGGAGGGAGTACTAATATTGATATTCATGATCCAGCCTTTGAAGAAAAGGTCGCTAGTCTTGATAAAGAAAGAAGTTACGTTGTTTGTTGCGCAAGTGGAGGAAGGTCTCTAAATGCGGTAAAGATAATGTCTGAGCTTAATTTTAATGATGCTCATAGTTTGTCGGGTGGTATGATGGACTGGAAAAAAGAGGGAATGGAGGTGGAAGAGTAGTTTTTATTTTACATGAACAGTACTTTTATGAGATGAAGTTAGAATCTAGTTAATATAAATAAATGATTTAATAAAATAATTATTACTTAGTCAGATTGTATCCCGTGGCAAGATAAGTATATCTTTCTTTTATTTTTCCGCTGTCATCTAAGTAGAAAAAATCCATAAATGGTAAGGTTATATTTTCTCCTTTGCGATTTTTGCCGCTAAAGATTCCCTTAGCAACTACTTTATCTTTACCAGACAGTATTTCTTCTAAGGTATGTTTTCCTTCAATACCTCTTTCTTCGTTGTAGAATTTTTTCAAATCCTCCTTTCCTTTTATCTCATGTTCACATCTTATATATAAAATATCGTCTGAGAATAAATCAACTAACTCCTCAATCTTGTTAGCGTCAACATATCCATAGTATAGTTTTACATGGTCTATATTCTTTTGCTCGTAAGTCATAGGTTTCTATTTTAATTGTGCCCTCGGCAGGAATCGAACCTACATTACGACTTCCGCAAAGTCGCGTCCTATCCGTTGAACGACGAGGGCAGGATATTCAGTAGTCTAATACAGAATGCTATAAATTAAAAGCCTAGGTACTCCATCACTTTTTGAGACAAAGGTTCTGTGAGTTCTTCTTCCTTTAGGTGTTCAAGCAAGAATATTCGCACATTGTCTGTGTCGGTATCCTCCAGCGATAATATCAAGTAAGGCATGAATGTCTTTTCGGACTGGATTATTATTTTGGGTGGAGTAGTGTTCTCTTCTATCCAAAATGACTTTAGTGTGTTGAAAGGGTAGAGAGTGTTACTTATAAGTATACCTCGGTCGTCTATTTCTATATTTAGGGTTGCTGGTTTTCTTGCTCCGTACATTGCAAGCGTGAGTGCTCCTATAAGTATGAGGATACTAAATAATATATTACCTAAAAGAAATGAAGCAACCGATGCAGAGACGGCAATAATTCCTAATGCAAAGTACCAATCAGCTCCTTTGTCTTTTTGTTCATACTCCAGAGTGTCCCATGTGATTTTTCTGTCTTGTTTCATTTGGATATTGTATCAACGGAGAGAGATATAATCAATTTACTTTTTTTGATTTGCTGATTTTTATGTATGCTTCCTCGTCTCCGTACTCAAGGAAATTTTTGTGGTATGGGTCTTTGGTGAAAACGGCATCATCGCTATTATCTTTGTGTTTTATTCCACACCAATATTTTTCTGTTTCTCCTGCAATTATTGAAGCATACAGCACTAGCCCGTTCGCGTATCCGCAATAAGTACAACTGAATTTATCTAGAGCATTGAGGTATTTCAGTTTATGTCTGTCTATTCTTATGTAATCACTTCTTTTTATGAGTGGTATTTTGTAAAGCCTGAATGCGATGTTGTGGTATATTTCAAGAAAAATATCTAAAACAACAAGCGGAATGATCATTGAAAAGACAAAAGGTAATGCTATGTAATTTCGCAAAAGAAGTTCTGGGTGTTTTTTGTATTTCATTGTTATTATTGTATCAGCAATGAGGGGTATCGTCATCTAGTATTTTACTCTTCTTTGTTTTTAAAATAGAATAAAGAAGAAGATAAAAATGCCTTAGATGGTTGGATGTCAAATGGAATTTCAAAATGGTGACAACTTTTATATATTAATTTAAAATTTAAATATTATGCTTATCAAAAAAATAGATGCAAAAAAGTTTGAAAATTCTAAAGATTGTACTGTTTGGGAGTATGAATTTCCAAGTAAAGATTTTAGTTACGCAACGGCTTTAATTAACGGCCGTTACCCAGAACAAAAAAGAGTACTAAATTTAGAATGTGAAGAAATTTATTTTGTAATCTCTGGTCATGGGATAGTTCATTCTGAAAAAGGAGATTTTGAAATCAGTAAAGGAGATGCATATTTTTTTGAAAAAGGTGAGGCGTATTGGGTCGAAGGAAGTCAGTTATTACTTGCATTAGTAAATGCACCAAAATGGAATTTTGAACAACATAAGATTGTTGACTAGATTGTCGTAATCTATCTTCCTCCCAACAAAAAAAGCCATCGATTAAAAACCGATGACCTGTACTGATGATTATTGTAATCAGTATTAGTTATGGCATAGGACATGTAATGTTATCCGGAACATTCCATAGATTACCTGGCACACAAGAACTATACCCTGCCCATATTACCACTGTTGCAAGAAGTATGCACCAAATAATCAAAAAGCGTTTTGGGATTTCAGTATTTGCTGGCATTTTTACATCTCCTTTTTAAGTTAAGAGTGGATTTCTTCTTATATATTTATCATGCCTTATGTAAAAAAGCAATTTTTATTAATTTTTTGAAATGGTGGGACTCGGCGTCAGCTCACATCGGTATAATTGTTCGCTCGTAAACTCGCTCTAATTCTACTGTGTGGCTCCTGCCCGGGCTCGTCCCGCTAAAAGCGGGACTCCGCCTTTCGAGCCCCATCTCCGCTTCCGCACAGGCAATTAAAAAACACCTCCCAGAAGGTTGGTGCTTTAAAATTACCTGTGCGGTGAGATTGTGCGCTTTGCTCGAACCTTTTTCGAGCGTAGCTCGTAACTTTCCACGCGCCACGTGCGGTGGTAGCTTTAAACTTCAATTTCACGCCCCATGCTCGGCGATAACTCTCCGCGCCATCGCCTCCGCTAAAGCTACGGCGACCGAAACAAAAAACTTTTTCTTTTCCGCTTTTAGTTTTAAAAATTTGGGGGCGAAGAAATGAAAAAGCAAAGAAAAGTTTTTTGTTTCAGGAGTTCGCTCAACACTTCAAAACGGCTCGCTAACAAGTTTGTTACTTACGCAACATCGCTCGCCGTTTTTCCATGTTTCGCGAACTTGGCGCTAACGTCTTTTATTATATCGTCAGTGCAAAGCACTGGCAAATCATTAATTACATTTACTCACTAATCTAACGTTAGTGCAATTCTAATTTTAGAGACGAGAAGGATAAATTTAAACTTCCTGATTAAATTAACCATGTCGGATTCTTATTTTTATCACAGTAATCCAAGATTTTATTGCAAAAAAAAATATACTTGTGTTATGATACCCATTGTCGGTTGATTGGCAACCGACTTTGTTCTTTCATAAACTAAAAAGAGGTATAACTGATGGAAATCAGAAATATTTTATTTGTACTTGTGACTTACCTTGTCACCACATCTCTATCGTTCGCTGATCAAATCGTATATCAACCTGGAACAGACGAAGGGATAGATGTATGGTTTTCATCATCCTATAATCCTGATGGTGTTGATGATGATAAACTACAAGTTGGTGGGTGGAGCGATGAGTATCGTTCTTTGATACGCTTCAACTTGAATTGCCTTCCAGATGTTGCGGATTCTGCATATCTGTATTTATATGCATATCCACGAGGCGATTCGTCTGTACCAGTATCAATGAATGTGTATCTGCTTACTAGCCAATGGGATGAAAGCTCTAATTTTTACGATCCTTTATCTGGTTATTTTGCTGGAACAGTAGGTGCTCCAACTCCAGGTTCATGGTATGTGTTAAATATTACAAGCATATATAATGGCTGGAAAGATGGTACGTATGATAATCATGGATTTGCATTCTTGCCTACAAGCACAAACAATGAGTTCAATGTGTTTCGAAGCAGTGATTATACCGCTGACCCATCATTAAGACCTAAGTTGGTGGTGAATTATAATCAGTCGTTTCCATTTGGGCTCTGTTTCCCAATGAAGCTTGACGGATATACACCATACAAGACACCTGTTACATCGGTTATGGATCACGACGGTGGATTTAACACTATTAACGGATCGGTTGAGGCATACAATGGAGAGATTGGAAATGTGTTGCCGTATGATTATGGTGGTGGTGTTATTGGATACAAAAAAGAAAGCTTGGAACCATTCGTACTTCCATTGCTAGAGTATGAAGATGGTGTTTCAGAATCTGGTAAAGATTACCTGTTTTACGATGGGCATACGGGATATGATTATCGTGCGCCAATCGGGACACCAGTGTACGCGACTGCAGATGGAGTCGTTACCGTAATAGGAGATCAATGGAACACCGTTTTAATAGACCATAACGGTAACGGTTATGAAACATACTATCTACATTTTTCAGAAGTATTAGTTTCAGATGGTCAGAATGTTAAAAAAGGTGATCTTATAGGGAAAAGTGGTGACAAAGGAGTCGAAGGTAATCCGCATCTGCATGTCACGATTAAATACTTCGGAGTGCGCACCGACCCTTACGGAGATGGTGTTAACAATATTCTCTGGAAAGAGAAACCCTAAATACCTTTTTTTGTTCTTTTATCCCCTATACTTTTGTATGGGGGATTTTTTTTATTTTAATTCTTTAAAAGACAGGGTTTCCGTGATTTTACTTGCGATAGTCATTAACTGTTTTGTCTCGCTGTCTATTGTTAAAGGCTGAGAGAAATCTCCTGAAAAATTCCAATACCATTCTGTTATCTGAAGCCATACGTCATCAGTATCGTGAATGAAATAAGTTCTTTTTGGGTAAGTTCTTTTGTTAATGTTATATAGTAATATTGCTTTTTTGTCGTTTATAGTTACAATTTGTGCTTCTTCGCCATATTTTTTATCACCATAAAGCACTAGGTTGGTATTACTTCCCACGGGAAGTAATACTGCATTCTTCATGTCTTCCATTGAAAATTTAAACGGTCGCCCAACATGCTCTGCCTCAAGGTTCGGTGTTGCCACAAACTCATTCCATCGATCAACACTTTCTTTTGTTAAGACACCTATCCCTACGCTAAGTTTTCCTTGAATGATAGGCACGGTTACTTTTTCTTTCAAGTAGGCGTTCGGGGAAGGCTTAGATTTTGATATAAAATCACGACATGATGAGTCGCAAGGATATTTTATATTAAACTCAAATTTTTTGTTTTCATATGTATCCCAATCCTTAATTGCTTCATCAGAAATATCTATTAACATTAATTTTTTTGAAATAAATAATTCCTTATCTGTAGTTGTAGCTATTTTTACATAATCTGATGGTAGAATCGTATTTATGGTATCTTTTTTAAAATCCTTTCCAATTATTATTACTGAAATTATCAGTATGGTTATCAGTAAGATGATTACTTTTGCTTTATTTTTCATATGTGTATTATACGAATAAGTAGATAAGGCGCAAGATTTTAAAACAAGCTAGAAAATAAAATTATTTCAAAAGCTTATCTATCGACACACCCAGCGCGCCTGCAATTTTAGTTAATGTCTCAAGTGTTGGGTTTTTGTTCCCGCTTTCAACATTGCTGATATATGCACGATCTGCGCCTATGGCGCGACAAATGTCGCCTTGCGACATTCCTTTTTGGGCACGAATCTTCTTCATATTTTCTCCAAGCTTTTTGGCTTCCTTTTTCATGTCCACAGTATACCCCTCAGTGTATTTTAAAACAATAATGTTCTATGGTACAATAGGAAGGGAAGATTTTCAACATCTCAATACACCGAACTCCTGAAACAAAAAACTTTTCTTTGCTTTTTCATTTCTTCGCCCCCCAAATTTTTAAAACTAAAAGCGGAAAAGAAAAAGTTTTTTGTTTCGGTCGCCGTAGCTTTAGCGGAGGCGATGGCGCGGAGAGTTATCGCCGAGCATGGGGCGTGAAATTGAAGTTTAAAGCTACCACCGCACGTGGCGCGTGGAAAGTTACGAGCTACGCTCGAAAAAGGTTCGAGCAAAGCGCACAATCTCACCGCAAATTGTAACTTCCATGTCCGAGAGGACGGAAGGCGCGCCCAAAGAAGAAAGGGGTAGAAAAGGGCGTCGCTTAGCGACGAAAGCCGAAGGGGGGCGAGGCGGAGAAGTGGGCGGTTTTGAACTTGTTTCGTATTTACATAATTTTTCAAATTAAATTTTCATATTCATTACAAATTAATTTCTCAAAATTATGAACAAACCAAAATATTTTCTTTACGCTCGTAAGTCAACGGAAGATGATGATAGGCAAGTAATGAGTATTGAAGCACAACTTTTTGAATTAAAAGAATACGCGCGTAAAGAAAATCTTGAAATTATTGAGGAATTTCAAGAGTCTAAAAGCGCAAAGACACCAGGCAGACCAATTTTTAATGAAATGATGAACAAGATTGAAAAAATGGATGGTGTAGGAATCCTATGTTGGCACCCGGATAGACTGGCTCGCAACAGCGTTGACGGAGGAAGAATTATCTACGCAGTAGATCAAAAGAAAATAGTGTCTTTGAGCTTTTCGACCTTTTGGTTCCAACCAACTCCTCAAGGGCTCTTTATGCTTCAAGTGGCGTTCGGTCAGTCTAAATACTATGACTCATCCTAACATTACCGTACTACTTTCCTTCATTTTTAAAAACGCTTTTG
>CAYSEK010000023.1:0-11046 GCA_964430255.1 uncultured Candidatus Saccharibacteria bacterium | reverse complement strand
AGCCAAAAAGGAAAGTTAAACAACCTATTTTTAAAAATAAAAAACCGAGGATTGTAAAAACTGATGTTGTTGTATCGCCGGTTAAAACAGTACCCACGAAATCTGTTGCAAAAAAAGAGAAGTTTAATTACCCCGCAGGTCTTGTTAAAGGTAGACTGGGTAAGTATCATCTTTTCATCAACCACGACAGTGGCATAAAGGCTGAAGTTGTGGTTGATAATAATGGTAGAAAATATGTTCGGATCTTATCAGCAATAGGGGTCTTTGCTTATATGACCAAGGGTAATGTTCATGAGCGGTGGTACGTTCCACATATAGCAATAGGAAGAGAATGGTTTGATGTACCCGCAAGGATGAATCAGGGGCAGAAACACTGGACTATTTCTGTGGTAAAGGATATCTGTAGACTCAATAGGATCTTTGAGATTCGTATGAACAGAAAGAAGTAAGGTTTCATTACAAAATAACTCCGACCAGGAGAGTGATTTAAACCATCTATCGGGTACACTTAATATGTACCCGATTTTTTTTGTTTTAGTCTTGACTTTTTCTTTATCCAGAGGTAGTATAAATATGAGCCCGAAAGGGCTTTTTTAAATAACTTTGAATTATGAAATTAATACAATACCTAAAAGAAACAAAAGGTGAACTAAAACACGTTAGCTGGCCGACAAGGCATCAGACTATTCAGTTTACCATCATTGTAATCGTATTATCATTACTAACTGCTTTTTTCTTGGGTGTATTTGATACTGTATTTATGAACATCTTAGAGAAAATAGCGTAAATTTATATATGGCAAAACAAGAACTAGGACAAGATAAAAATTGGTATGCTATTCATACTTATGTAGGGTATGAAAATGCTGTTTTGCGTAACCTGAAACAGCGGATTGAATCTCTTGGAATGGAAGACAAGATATTCAATGTTGTTGTTCCGATGGAAAAAAAGATAAAAATAAAAGGAGGGAAGAGGGTTGAAGTGGAGGAAAAAATATACCCCGGATATATATTGGTTGAGATGATAGTAACCGATGATTCATGGTATGTTGTACGCAACACACCTCGTGTTACAGGGTTTGTTGGTTCCGGTGTTAGTCCTGTTCCGTTGGATAAATCAGAAGTAGATTCATTGTTCTCAAGAATGGATAGCGATACAGTGAAACACAAGATAGATTTCATTGTTGGTGATCCTATTGTAATTACCGACGGTCCTTTCAAGGAGCTTGAGGGTAATATAAATGAGATAGATGAAGAGCGTGGCAAGGTAAAAGTTTTGGTTTCTATGTTTGGGCGTGAGACTCCCGTAGAGCTGGACTTCTTGCAAGTTAAGAAAATTTAGTATAGACTCACAATTACGAAAATAAATATATACCATTATGGCAAAAAAAGCAGTAAAACAAATAAAACTACAAGTACCCGCCGCTAAGGCAAATCCGTCACCTCCATTAGGTCCCGCCCTAGGACAGGCTGGTGTTAATATTGGAGAGTTTGTAACTCGTTTCAATGACGCTACAAAAGATATGATGGGGGATATTATTCCCGTCGTGCTTTCTGTCTACGATGATAGGAGTTTTGATTTTGTATTGAAAACTCCTCCTGCATCAAGTCTTATCTTGAAAGCGGCAGGTGTTCCAAAGGGAGCAGGTAAAAATCTTGTAAAAAAAGCTGGTTCTATTACAAAAGCCCAAGTGAAAGAAATTGCAGAAAGAAAAATGCCAGACCTAAACGCTGCAGACATTGACGGTGCATCAAAAATTATTGAAGGTACTGCACGCTCAATGGGCGTAGAAATAAAAGGAGTGTAACGACTATTTATTTAAATGCAGAGCCATTGAAGTAAAATAAATATAAAATATAAACTAAAAAAAGAAAGTCCAAGGCAAATTGCCTCGGACTTTCTTTTTTTAGTGTCTTGTGGTAATAATAACGTAGATTGTAGTAAATTGAAAAAGTGACATGATTTGAAATACTAATTATTTCATGTTGAATATTATTTAATCCATGTAAGGAGAACAAATATGTCTGTATACAGAAGTCTTTTGGGTGTTGAACATTCTTTTGATCATATATTTATTCCAGACTGGAACAAACTAAAAGAACAGGTGTCTGCTCTAAAAATGATGGGTGCGAAAATCGTTCTCACTCAAGGTGTGTTTGACATGATTCACGAGGGGCATTGTCGTTATATTGAAAAAGCAGCTGAGGCAGGAGATGTTCTCATTGTTGGTGTTGATTCTGACGAACTAACGAAGGAAAGAAAAGGCCCAAAGAGACCATTAGTTGAAGAAGCGAATAGGCTAGCCATACTTTCTTTTCTTTATCCTATTGATATTTTAACATTGCGTCCGAGAACCGAAGAACAACCAATCGATGCTCTTGTAAAACTTATTCATCCTGATGTGTTGATTATATCCGAAACAACGCCTGACGTTCAGGGTAAGATAATTGAATCTTTGCGACCTTTTTGTGAAGAGCTTGTGGTTTTACCACCACAAGCCGCAACTTCAACAACTGCGCGCTTGAGGCAAATTATGCTTGATGGTGCGGATGGCCTTGCGGAGCATCTGCAAAAAGCAACGCAAGAATATCTTGAAGTTACCGGGAGTGTTTAACGTGGATACTTTAATTGCATATATTCCAGTTATTCACTCAGGGCACAGCAAGCTTTTTGAAGAATGTCGAGGGTCTTGCTGTTACCTTGTAGACCCTCCTACTCTTGGCTTTATAGAGAAATTCCCATATCTTGGACGAGAGACTAGGGCACTGGATGTTCACACAATGCAGAGCTTGGTGCAAAGTATGGATTATTTTGATAGCGTGGAGGTGCTGTCTGTTGAACATATATCTGCCATAAAAGAAAGTCAAAATATTGTTATGGCTGATGAAGATGCTACACGGTGGTTTGCGCAGGAATATCTTCATGAAGTAGATGTGCAGTTTAAGTCGTGGTTTTTGAGATGGGATTGGGATAATGCTCCAGCGAAAGAAGTTGTTGTTCCAGATGTTTGTGTCTCAAAACTTAAATTTGACAAGGATATTATAAAACTTGCATACGGATATTCTGAAAGAAGTTCAGATTGGTGGCGTCAGATAGGAGCGGTGGTTGTCAAAGATGGTGAGGTGATTTACTGGGGATACAATGAGCATTCCCCGTCTCCCCATACTCCGTATATAAATGGCGACACGCGGACGCCTTTTCTTGCTGGACAGCATATTGATCTTACCTCTGCGGGACATGCAGAGGCGAAGATTATTGCCCATGCAGCTGGTTTAAAGGGCGGACTTGATGGGTCGTGGATATATGTAACCACTTTTCCATGTCCTGGGTGCGCCATCTCAATAATAAATGCTGGTATTAAGCGAGTGTATTTCTGTGAAGGATACTCATTGGCACATGCAGCGGAAAATCTCAAGGCATGTGGAGTTGAGATTATCCAAGTTGTTCTTTAGTTAAAAAACAACCCCTCATCAACGTTAGTTGATGAGGGGTTTTTATTATCCTATCCTTGTGATTACTTTTTTTGTACCATTACCGGATACAATTTGTGCATGCAGGTGTTGAACCGTTGAACCGTTGAATCTCATATCTCCAAACCGCAAAAGAAATGTTCCTCCTGTTATATTAAATTCCTCTACGAGTTTCAAGGTTATTTTTTGAAGATCTTCCCATGCGTCAGAGCTGAGCTCTGTCACTGTGGTTAGATGTTCTTTGTTTATAACAAGAAGATGACTTGTCGCTCCTTCGTACGCCCACCGGTTTTTTGTTGCAACCCAATGTTTTGTTTCTATGAGCACGGGACTTGAATGCCCTTCAAGAAAATGCTCACCTTGGCAGAAATTACATACTCCGCGACTTTGCAGATCTTCGAGAACGTTTTTTTTTTCTGGGGATCGTGCATGTCCTTGGTGCGTTATCTTTTCTGACATAGCGGTCTCCTTATAGTGGGGTTGGAACTTTCATTGCAGGATGTGGGTCGTAATCTTCCAAGGTGAAATGCTCAGGACGAAATTCAAACAGATCTTTTATGGACGGATCAAGTTTTATGGTAGGGAAACGTCGTGGCTTGCGAGTGAGAAGTTTTTCAATACTTTCATATTGTCTCTCGTATGCTTCACCGTGGCGTATCGTATATACAAGTTGCCTGAATGTATATCCAAGAACTTGAGCCATCATCATACCAAGCGCTGTGTAGTGAATAAAATTAAACCCAAGCCCTGTTGTAATGTCTGCTGCACGTTGTTCGTGGTGCATGTCCATGTGCCACGTATCTGGATTTAGGAAAAAACTTACATCACCATGACAGGGTGCTACGACGGTGCTTCTTTTTTTACCTTTCCATTGAAGTATTTCATTTGGCATCCAGTTGCCTAGACGGTGAGTTAAAGATCGTGGATAATCCCGCATCTGTCTCATTAGCGCTTCTATTTGAGGTATTGTCGTTCCGTCAGGGCACATGACTGGCTGCGTCCATGCGGGACCATATGATCCATCGCCAAGGTCTCCCTCAGGAAGATCAAAGATCTCACATCTTTCTTTTGTTGTCCATCGCCCCCAGAAATTACATCCAAAATCTTTGAGATCTTCATGTGTTCGTTTTCCATGCATGAAACTTATCACTTCGCCAATCGATCCGGCAAAAAGGTTTCCGATATCACGCTCGGTGATTACAGGCGCACCGTTTGCCATATTGAACCGCAATAAATCGCCGAAAATTATCCGAGTTTCGCTATTTTCATGAAAAGGAAGTTTTTGGATATCATCGTGATTGTGATAAACACGATTTAAAAGATCGTGATATTGGGTGTCGGGGGTACGTTCTTCGTATGGTAATACGTTTACTGACATGATTTTCTCCTTGCTTCATTGTTTAATGTAATGGTACAAACTATCTGTGCTAAATACTACACATTATTAGTGTTTAGTCAATCGTCTTAGTTTACTGGTATTTTTGTTTATATTTTGTTTTTGTTCACGTGCCTCTATTGTGATATCATCATCTTATGATAAAGAAGATTTTGGAAAACAAGATACGTAGTGCTGTTTCGGCACTATATAAAGATATTGACGCAAGTAATGTGAAACTTGAGCGTTCGGAAGATTTTGGCGACTATTCATCAAACGTGGCGTTGGTACTTGCAAAGCAAGTTGGCAAAAGTCCGCGCGACATTGCACAAGAAATGAAAGAAGAACTTCTTTCCAAGGCGACAGGGCAGTATATCAAGTCTGTCGATGTTGCTGGTCCTGGATTTATAAACATCACACTTACAGATGAAGCCGTGCTAAGCAAAGTAAGTGTTTTGAAGGACTCACTTACTTTTGGATTGGATTTTCTCTCTGGAGAAAAGATAAACATTGAATTTATTTCCGCCAACCCTACAGGTGCTTTGCATATAGGGCATGGGCGTGGTGCGTTTTTTGGCGACGTACTTTCAAATGTACTTTCTTATTGTGGTGCCGATGTGGTGCGTGAGTACTACATCAATGACTCAAGAGAAAGTAATCAAATAAAAGAACTTGGTAAGACGGCGATGGGGGTGGGGGAGCAGTATAAAACTCCGCAACTTGAGAAAATGATAGAGGATATGGATTTTGTTAATTTTGACGCGGGTGTGGTTGGGTTTGCTCTTGGAGAAAAGGTACAGGAACATAACAGGAGCTTTATAGAAAATAAACTTGGGATCAAGTTTGATGTTTGGTATTCAGAAGATGAGAATATCCGTGCGACTGGAGTTGCGGATAAGTTACTGGAAGAGTTGAAGGAGAAAGATTTGATATATAAAAAAGATGGTGCTGTGTGGATCAAAACATCTGAATATGGCAACGGGGAAGACATGGTAGTTGTACGTTCAGATGGCGCAAAAAGCTATTTTGTTTCAGATATTGTGTACCACAGTGGCAAGTTTGAAAAAGGGTTTAATAGAGTAATTGACGTATGGGGTGCGGATCATCACGGGCATGTTAAAAGGATGCATGCAGTAGGGAAAATGCTCGGATGGCCAAGAGAGCCGGAGCCTCAACCGATTATTTTTATTACTCAACTCGTTGCACTCAAAGAAGGCGGAGAGAGTAAAAAAATGTCCAAGCGCGCTGGTAATGTTATCGCGTTGGAAGATCTTGTGGATGATTTCGGGATTGATGTTGTGAGGTGGTTTTTTTCTGATAAGTCCTTAGGGACTCATATGGATTTTGATGTTGAGCTTGCGAAAGAGCAGTCAAAGAAAAACCCTGTCTTCTACGTGCAATACGCACATGCGCGAATCTGTTCAATCGTAGAAAAAACAAAAGTTCTCAACGCAGACAAAAGTTCTCTCGCTAGCGTGTTGAAAGAGAAAGAAGGTAGGACGCTCGCGATGAAAGTATCGTCACTCTCAGAGGTTGTCGAAAATATCACAGAAGATTATCAGGTAAATAAATTAACGACATACGCTCACGAACTTGCGAGCGAGTTTAGCGGATTTTATCGTGACGTACGAATCATCCAAGATGATACATACAACAGTGGTGCGCTTGAGCTGATCAAAATTACAAAAAATACCCTCGCAAAAACACTCAATCTTCTAGGAATCTCCGCACCAGAGAAGATGTAAAATATTAAAGTGGTCAAGATCCAATCTTGACCACTTTTTAAGAACAGAGGTGGAACGCTTACTGTCATATGGAATAGAACTTGTTTAGTTTTGAGCGGGTTAGGGGTCCAACGAAGCCAGATGCGGGGCTGATATTGTATTTTTTCTGGAAGTCTGTCACGGCACGAGCAGTGCATGGTCCGAAGTTACCGTTAATAGGGCAGTCATTTTTATTTTTTTGTAAAGGAGGATAGAAAAACTGAAACGATAGTGCGGTTTGTAATGCATAAACATCTTTGCTTCCGCGGGTCCCTCTTTTTAAATTATTACCCCACAGATAAGGGAGAGTGGCGGTGTTGTATATGTTTCTTTCTTCTATTTTTCCTGTTCCGAAAAAATCAAGAATACCAAGGTATGTCTGCAGGGCTGATTCTTTGATGGCGAGGGTGCGCACTTGCGGGGAAGTAAACCGCGCCTCGTAAATGTAACCGTATTCTATAAGAAGTACTGCAGGGTCTAGTGTGTTGTATGCACCAACAGCGATTAGTTCTTGATCCTCCACAATACCCGCGCTCTCCAATGGCATGTTACTTGTGGCAGAGTACCTAGTGAGCCGTTTGAATACATTTTTTGCTAGCGCCATGCTTGCTTTTGCGTTTGAGAATTGTCTTTCCGGTACATATATTGTGACCCCTGAATATTTACCACTCTGGTTATATCTCCTGTTTGGGTGATCATTAAAGTGTGTGTGAATGACAATGTCGATGTCATTTTCGTTTGCCCATTTATTTATGCCATATAATCGGATTACGGTGGAGCTGGGTGCGCTGTTGTGCCCAACTCCATTTCTTGTGTCTACAAGACCTGAGCGTACAAGTGAGTTCATTGTGCCTTTGTGTTCTTTCTGGAAATTTTCTATCGCTTTGTAGTTGTTCTTAATATACGCTTGGATGTCTTTATTATATTCATTTTTATTACGTGTGAGTGAGACTTCAAACTCGCCTTCTTTTCGAAGGAGCTGTGTAAGTATTTCCGCAATTTCAATATTGAGTTCTCTTTCTTTTATTCCTTTAAATTCTGTTCCTCCGCGTCCTTCGTCGTGACCTGGAACAATTAGGATTTTTATTTTATCATTTCCTTTTTCCGCGAGTACGTAGTCATCTTTAAGTTCATCTTCTGTGATGCTGTCAACAAAAAACACACTAGCTATGTTTTTTATGCCATCCAGACGTATATCGGATAAGTAAGTGATGCCAAAAAGGATAAAGGCAAGCGCCCCTATAAAATAATATTTTTTATTGTGTGTGCAACGTGACATATGTATTTTTATTGTTTCCTTGTTCTTAAATATGAAATAAGCGTTTCTATTGTAGCATACGTATATGGGTGTCTTTTGTACAATTCTGCACATATGCCAGTTGTTGGGTGTTCAGTGTCCAATAATTGAGAGGGTTATGTTTTTCACATAGCGAAAATCAACTTTTATCATTTGCGTTAGGGGCATACCCTGCTAGAAGAGGTGACGGCGCTATATTTCTAGGATCAGATTATTCATCGCGTGGAAGTTTTAAATTTTTACTGCCAATCGATACAAAACCAGGAGAATATTTTATATTCAGGAAATAATCATTCCGCTAGAGTATATGCAAATAGTCCAGCTTTTACTGTAGTGTCATCACGAGCGGGTGGTGGTGGAGGTCTCTACTTGCCATCAACATCAACGACGCTTACTCGCAACGTGTGGAGAGGGATGCGTGGTAATGATGTAAAGAAACTCCAGCAATTATTTAATTCTATCCAAGAATTTAAATTAGCAGAATCAGGTCCTGGATCTCCAGGGAACGAAACTTCATATTATGGTTTCTTGCTGGAATCAGCTGTACAAAATTTCCAGTGTAAATACGGCATTGCTTGTTCTGGAAGTGCGAATAGTAACGGATACGGTGTTGTCGGACCTCAAACGAGAGTAAAAATACAAGGAGTATTTGGAGCAAGCCCACCAATCTATTCCGCGCCAGTAACCCCAACACCGATACCTGAGTCAACCATATCAACAACAACATCCACATCAGCACTACAACAGCAAATACAGCAGATGATGAAACAACTTCAGATCATACGAGAACAGCTCAAAGTGCTCCAAGGGGCAATGGTTCATGGCGTGTTTGGCAGGTAAGACTTAGTGGTTAAAGGAAAACAGCAAAAAACATGGATGCAATCCATGTTTTTTGCTAAATAAGTATATAAGTAATTTTCTGCTAATTTTTTGACGTAAGTACGTTCGTACTTACGTCGTGTTTTCCACAAACAAAATTGATTTTGTAATGAGAAAAGGTATCATTAAGAGAGCTTGGATTAATTATTAATAAAATAAGATATTATGGTGAATGAACAATTGCTTGATTATATTAAATCTCAACTTGAAGATGGTGTAAGTAAAGAAGATATTAAAGGTACACTTCTTGAGAATGGATGGACAGATGCGGATGTAGGTGAGGCATTTTTGGGCTTTGGTTCTACTTCCACTGCTCCAGACCCAGTGCCGTCAACAATGGAAGCTCTTTCTCCTCAATCACCGTCATCCGAGAAAAAAAATAAATGGTGGATTGTTTTTGTTGTGTTAGGTGTTGTAATCTTACTTACCATTGGAGCTGTGGTTTATAAATTTTCCTTTTCTGGAAAAGATGCTTCGTCATTAGCCACAAAAGATATACCATCAGTAGATGATTCCGATCTTCGCTTAAAAATTATCACAGTTGCCGATATTGACAATGCTTACTTTGATTTGATCAAACTGAAAAAGATTATGTATTTACCAAGAGAGAAAATAAGCTCTATTTCGGACATGGCAACAGGTAAATTTTGGGATGATCTTCTTGCAGAAGATATTATTTCTAAAAATACACAAGCCTTTGAATATTTTGCCGAAGCGGCTGGAAAACCAAAGTTTCAAGATCCTGCATCTGCTAATCCTGTAGATATTACACCGGATACAGTTTTGCCATCAGTAAGCGCTTGGCGGAATATGGCACTTTTAAGTGCTGTCAAAGCACTTTATTTAGAGAAACAAGGGAAACACAAAGAAGCGCTGGACGAGTCTTTGGTTTCAGTAAGGGTGGGTCAAAAAATTCAAGAATCGCAAAGTCCACTTATTGAATACATAACGGCTACGACGATGAAAGGAATTGGACTAGGTGTGGCGCAGAGAATTGTTTCTTCCTCAGTGCTTGGTGGTGATGAATTACGTCCGTACTTACAAGAACTAAACCAATTCTACAACAATGAAGATGGGCTAATCTCCGCGCTCAAGGGTGATTATTATGCTATTTTTGTGGGAATTGATTGGACGGCTGGATTAAATGAGGAAGAGGCGGGGATGGTAGCAAGTGTCATGTCTAAAGAAGGAGTTGAACAAGAGGTCGTTAAAAAGATTATTGAGGATGATTATTATTTCCAACCCAATAAAACAAAAGCACTTTTTGCAGATTATGCAAGAAGAGAGATTGAGATGACAGTGAAACCATGTAGCGAGGTTAGTAGGATAGAGATACCAAGACTTGTTTCATGGGATTCACCAGAAGAGCTTTATAAAACAGAAAATGCAGTTGGTAAGATAATCCATGATACCGTAGGGATGAGTCATTTCAAAATTATTATAAAAAAATGTGAAGATATCATGATGGTCGCTGGGACGCAAGCTCTATTTGCAGTAAAAGCATTTTATAATGATAAAGGGGAATATCCTGTATCGCTTGAAGAATTAGTACCGGAATATCTTTCATCTGTCCCAAAAGATCCGTTTGACGATAAAGACATAAAATATTTAAAAGAAAAAAAGATATTGTATTCAATCGGTAAGGACTTAAAAGATAACGGTGGGAGTACTGGCGATGACTGGCGAAGAATGCCAGACCCGACATTTAAAATAGATTTTTAGTGATTGCACGGTTTTGATTTATATAACTAATTAAATTTTTTGACGCCAGTACGTCCGTACTGGCGTCGTGTTGTATTATATTTCTTTTTGCAAAAGTTATTCTTACAATAAAGATTGTAATTCTGTATAATATAGTCATGTACGAAGAAGAGAAAATTTTTGGACCGTTTACGTTTAGGCAATTTATCTATTTGTCTACAGGTTTGGGCTTTGTGTATATAGTTCGGGAAAAGTTTCCTGAGTATGCGATTTTTGGTTTTGTGATTATGGCATCTGCTCTTGTTTCAGTTTTTCTTTCTAGACCTAAAAAGATAAATATGGCGGATATTCCCGAGTACCTAAAAACAAAAAGAATCCAAATAGGGGAAGTTGAACATAAGAAATGGTTGCGAAGAAAGATTGCAGGTATACAGGTGCAGATAATGACGAGAAAAGAAAAAGGTCTAATGGTAGATAAAAATCTGGAAAATTTACTGAGAGTATACAAAATAGAAGTACCCAGTTCGGGTATTGGTAAGTAGTGCCTTGTTCATTATTTCG
>CAYSEK010000022.1:0-11432 GCA_964430255.1 uncultured Candidatus Saccharibacteria bacterium | reverse complement strand
GATGCAAAACAAAAAGTTTTCACGAATATACTTATCTTTATAAAACGTTTTTTTGCAGGAGAGGGATCTCAAGGAGAGTTGTTTGATGATGTTGTCGGAGGATTTGCTTTTTTAAAAGACGAGAATCTGACCACAGAGGAATTGAAATCGTTTGAGGTAATGATGATGCTTAAAATATTAAGACACCTAGGTTATTTAGGAGAAGTGGGTAAGTTCACTTTGTTTTTAAAGGAGAATAGTTGGAACAAAGAAATATTAGGGAAGGTGGACACAATCAGACTTGACGCTATTCGTGAAATAAACAAAGCTATAGACCACTCTCATCTTTAGGGTATAATGAAGATTATGACAGAAGAAGAGAACGATAAAATAAAAGAACTTAAAAAACGTCTATACGGCAAAGAGTTTAAGGAAGCGCCAGAACGTATAGGAGAGTTTGAAAAAAAAGAATATAAAATTAAAGAAGGATGGCTACCTGAAGAACCACCAATGTCTCCAAGAAAAAAAATAAAAATAACAAAGAGACACGTGAGTATAAAAAAGATACTTATTGCATCTGTTGTTTTTTTTGTTATTGCGATGGGGTTGGCATTTTATGTGATTCAAAGTGGTTCAAATGTCTTTTCGCTAAAAAATGTTGATATCGAAATAGATGGGCCAGTGTCGATAAGTGGTGGCGAGGAGTTTACCTTGAATATTAATGTAACAAACAGAAACGAGACAGCAATGGAATTTGCTAATCTTATTATCCAATATCCGGAAGGTGCTTATGAGTCATTTGATTCACAGAAAGAACTGTTGAGAGTCAGAGAGTCTCTAGGAAGGATAAATCCGAATGAAACAGTTGAAAAAACAATATCCCTTGCATTGTTCGGAAGTGGGGACAGTAAAAAGGAAATAAGTTTTACACTAGAGTCAAGATTTGAGGGCTCAAGTGCTACTCTGGATAAAATAGAATTGTACGAGGTTTCACTTGCTTCATCTCCTGTAAATCTTTCTGTCAGTATTCCTGAAGATATCGGAGTAAATCAAGAGTTTGAAATAATCATAAACTTGAAATCAAATTCAAATAATACATTGAACGATCTAATTTTGAAGGTTGAATATCCTTTTGGGTTCACTTTTAGTGATGCATCTCCCAGTCCTGCTCAAGGAAAAAATATTTGGAAAATAGGAGATATGCCCAAGGCAGATGAAAGAGTTATAAAAATAAGAGGGGTTGTAGATGGGCAAGAAGACGAGGAAAGAATTTTTGTTGTTGAAGTTGGGTCAAAGCATTTAAAAGACGAGGATGCTATTGGTACTGTTTATAATTCAGTTTCTGAGCAAACGCTTATTACAAAACCATTTTTAGGACTGAAAGTTCTTGTAAATGGAGTAGAGACTTCCGAGTATATATCAAAGAGCAAAGAATCTTTAAGGTTTGATATTTTGTGGTCAAGTAATTCATTGGTAAAAATAACAGATGGGACAATAGAGGCAAAATTGAGCGGTGATATAGTGGATAAGTTTTCTGTATTTGCTGATAAGGGTGGGTTTTATAAATCTTTAGATGGTACTATTATTTGGAGCGACAGGACGGGGAAAAGTGAACTTTCTATAATTGAACCGGGAGAGAGCGGGAAAGTTGGTTTTACGTTGCAATCACTTCCTTTGGTTGATAAAGAAGGTAGGGTTTTTAAAAATCCAGAAATTACAGTATCTTTAAATGCAAATGGTAACCAAGTAACAGATACGGGGGAATCAAGTAGGTTGTCTGCATCTGCTTCTAAAAAGATAAAAATAGAATCAAAACTTGAAATTGTACCAAGGGCGGTATATTATAGTGGTCCATTTAATAATACGGGGCCATTGCCTCCAAAGGCTGACGAAGAAACAACCTACACAATAATACTATCTGTAATAAATACATCAAATAAAATATCACCCACTACTGTAAAGACAACCCTGCCTACTTATATGAGATGGCTCGGAGTTGTTTCTCCGTCAAGTGAAGATGTGTCATTTAATGATGTTGTAGGGGAAATTGTTTGGAATATTGGTACTGTCGATGGTGGCACAGGCTTTGTTAAGGGCGCCAGAGAGGTAGCATTTCAGGTGGGATTAACACCAAGTGTTAGTCAGCGTGGGAGAACACCATTTTTGACAGGAGAGATAACACTTTCTGGTAAAGATACATTTACTGGAACAGTTTTAGAAGATAAAAAGAAAGGATTAAATACAAATCTTTCAACAGATCCTTCTTTTTCAGTTAGTCAAGCGTCTGTAAAAACAAGATAAATATGGAAAAAATTATTTCATTAGCAAAAAGAAGAGGTTTTGTGTATCCATCATCAGAGATATATGGAGGGTTTTCTGGCGTGTATGACTACGGTCCATTTGGCGTAGAGCTTGAAAATAATATTAAAGCACAGTGGTGGAGAAAAATGGTCTACGAAAGAGATGATATCGTTGGTTTGGATTCAAGTATTTTTATGAATCCTAAAATCTGGGAGGCAAGTGGGCATACAAAAGGGTTTTCAGATCCACTTGCTGAGTGCAGAGAATGCAATACAAGAATTAGGGTAGATAAAGCTCTTGAAGAAATTGGTATTTCTGCGGATGAAAAAATGGAAGAAGACGAAATAGATGAAATATTCAAAGAACATAAAGATAAAATAAAGTGCCCCAAGTGTGGTGGGCAAAATTTTACAGATGTTAGAAAGTTTAATCTTTTAGTAAAAAGTAATCTTGGTGATTTTACCGACGATAATTCTGTTCCGGCATATCTGAGAGGGGAGACATGTCAGGGTATATATGTTAACTATAAAAATGTTTTGGATTCAATGCACATGAAGTTGCCTTTTGGTATTGCGCAAATAGGTAAAGCTTTTAGGAATGAGATATCCCCCCGCCAGTTTATTTTTCGGGGCAGAGAGTTTGAACAAATGGAAATGCAGTATTTCATAAGACCTGAAAATGAAATGAGTGAATTTGAAAAACTGAGAGAATACAGGTGGAATGCAATCCTTGATCTTGGTATTAGTAAAGAAAACCTAAGATGGAAACAGCATGAGAATTTGGTTTTTTATGCTAAAGATGCTTATGATATAGAATATAAATTCCCATGGGGTTTTGATGAGCTTGAGGGTGTTCATGCGCGTGGTAATTATGACCTTACTGCACATTCAAAAGGGTGTGGTAAACAACTTGATTATTTTGATCAAGAAAGCGGTGAAAGATTTATCCCGCACATCATAGAATCTTCTACTGGAGTTGGGCGTCTTGTCTTTGCAATTCTTACTGAGGCGTACACCGAAGATGAACTAGGAGGGAAAACACGTGTGTATTTAAAACTTAAACCACAAATTGCGCCTGTAAAAGCCGCCGTGTTCCCACTTATGAAAAATAAGCCCGAGCTTGTAGAAAAAGCACGTGGTGTTTATAGCGCACTCAAAAAAGAAATACCTCAGATAATGTGGGATGATAATGGGAATGTTGGGAAGCGTTACCGCAGGCAGGACGAGATAGGTACGCCGTACTGCATCACTATTGATTTTGATACATTAGAAGATGATACGGTAACAGTTCGCGACCGAGACACAGGTGAGCAAGAGCGTATGAAAATCTCTGAGTTGACCAACTATATCAAAAATGCTATCAAGTAGGTAGATGGAAATATAAAGTGGTATTTCTTAGAGAATAGAGGAGATTTAAAATGGATAAAAGTAAAGAGATTTCTGACTTATTGGATTATGGAATAGACATTAGTATTGAAGATTGTAATGTGGAAGATTTCCTTTGGGGGTGTTTTTCGGACAAAGAAGGTCCGATTCCCAAAGCATCAATTATTCAAATCGCTGGAGCGATAGAAGCAGCTTGTTGGTTTAATGGTAAGTGGTGTATTAAAACGGATGGACGGTTGGTTCGTTGTGCTAATGAAATAAAGGTTGATAATTTTATAAAAATCAGCTTAAATCCGATTGAGCCAGAAAGTAGTATTTGTGCGCTTCTCTATTTCTGTAAGATTCAGAAAAATGTAAACTATGAAAAGAAAAATTTTTCCGTATCAATGAGTCGGTTTACAATAAAAGTTGATGAAGATGGATTTTACTTACCTCAAATAAGACATGATTTTCTATCTGAACGTGTAAAATCCGCCCTTCTATAATTCTTGTGTTGTTTTTCTTAAAGGCGTTTTGCTTACAGCAAAACGCCTTTTCTTTCTAACTATTTTAAGTATCTTTTTGTTACAAAAGCTCTTTGTGCTACACTACTATTCACTAATAGTTAAAAATATAATTCAAGATAAAATAATGAAATTTAAAAAGAAAATACTAAAAAATGGAATGCGCGTTATTACGATACCTCTACCAGAGAGTTTGACGGCAACAGTACTTGTCCTTGTAGAGGCTGGATCAAAATATGAAACAAAAGAGGTAAATGGTGTATCGCACTTTTTAGAGCACATGTGTTTCAAAGGGACTACAAAAAGACCGCACACGATAGATATTGCAGGAGAGTTGGATGGTATTGGCGCGCAATACAATGCATTCACAGGACAGGAGTATACTGGATATTGGGCAAAATCAAATTTTAGAAAAATGGGAAAGATTCTGGATATTGTTTCAGATATTTATCTTAATCCAGTATTTAATGAACAGGAGATAGAAAAAGAGAAAGGAGTAATCGTAGATGAGATTAATATGTATGAAGATATGCCTGCACGAGACGTACAAGATCTTTTTGATAATCTTCTTTATGGTGACCAGCCTGCAGGATGGAAGATATTAGGGAGTAAAGAGGTTGTGAGAGGGCTTGGCAGAGAAGATTTTGTAAAATATCGTAGTGAGCATTATGTTGCCTCTGCAACAACTGTTATTGTTGCAGGAAGGTTTGATGAAAAAAAGATTCTATCTGTGGTAGAAAAAAAGTTCAAAAAAGTTTCTACTTCAAAAAAGCATACAAAGAAAAAAGTTAAAGAAGAGCAAAAGAGACCACAGGTATTGGTGAAGTACAAAAAAACAGATCAGTCACATCTCGTGATCGGCTTTAGGTCGTATGATATTTTTCATAAACAAAATGCCGCCTTGAGTGTAGTTGCCGGTATTTTGGGAGGTGGCATGAGCTCACGTTTGTTTCAGAAGATACGTCAAGAGATGGGGGTGGGGTATTATGTCAGGGGTTACAACGATGCTAGTACCGACCATGGTGTATTTCAAGCATCTGCGGGTGTTGATAATAAGAGAATAAAAGAAGTTGTAAAAGCAATTCTTGAAGAATTCAATAAATTAAAAAATGAATTAGTTTCGGAAGAGGAGCTTACAAAAGTAAAAGATTATCTTATAGGCAATATGTATCTAGAGCTTGAATCAAGCGATGAACTTGCAAGTTTTTATGGAATGCAAGAGGTGTTAAAAAAGACTGAAAGAACACCACAAGAGCTCGCTAAAAAAATAAGAGAAGTAACTTCCGCGGAAATAAAAAGAGTAGCGAATAAAATATTCATAAATGAAGGATTAAATATGGCACTTGTCGGTCCATTTAAAGACCATAAAGTTTTTTCGGGCATACTGAAACTATAAAAGCTATGTTACTATATACAAATGAAGAATGATGAAAAAAACATATCAATAAACATAACGACAGGTACGATAGTAAAGACTTTGCTATTTTTGCTTCTTTTTTATGTGCTTTATTTGTTACTTGATCTTGTTTTTGTGGTCCTTACTGCTGTTGTTATTGCTTCTTCTGTTGAACCTGCTGCTAAATGGTTCGCGAGATATAAGATTCCAAGAGTTCCGGCTGTTATTTTTGTGTATGCATTCGTTACCTTATTATTTGTTGGTATATTTTATTTTTTCATACCGCCACTTTTAGATGAAGCATCAAAGGTTGTATCTGTTTTACCTCAATATATAGAATCTGCAAGTATTACCAACAAGATAACGGGAGATGGTTTATCTGGAGCTCAGAAAATTGTAGGAGGCTTATCTGGAACAATTCCATTAAAGGATTTTATCCTACAAGCGAAAGAAACAGCGGCAGGCTTTTCTGGAGGTGCGTTTGATGCTGTTAGTCGTATTTTTGGAGGTGCTTTTAGTTTTCTCATAATCATTGTTATTTCATTTTATTTATCTGTTCAAGAGAATGGAATTAGCAGTTTTTTGAAACTTATTACTCCCGTAAAACAACAAGATTACATCGTCGATTTATGGAAACGTTCACAACTTAAAATAGGAAGATGGTTTCAGGGTCAGATGTTACTCGGTCTTATAATAGGTGTTTTGGTTTATCTAGGGTTAACAATACTTCAAGTACCTTATGCACTTTTACTTGCAATCCTTGCTGCATTATTTGAATTGATTCCAATCTTTGGTCCAATCCTTGCCGCTATACCTGCTATTGCTTTGGGCTTTGCTGATGGTGGGGCTTCCCTAGGGATGATGACACTTGCACTTTATTTAATAATTCAACAATTTGAAAATCATCTTATTTATCCACTTGTTGTAAGAAAAGTCGTTGGGGTTCCCCCGATATTAGTAATTTTGGCACTTATCATTGGGGGTAAGCTCGCTGGGTTTTTAGGGATATTATTATCTGTACCAATCGCTGCTGTTTTGATAGAATTTACCAACGATGTTGCTAAAGAAAAGCATATTACGTAGTTTCTAGGGTTTTGGTGGAAAACTGTAAAGTAATTTACTATTAAAACCTGCAAACGAATAATCACATTACAATGGAAGAAAAATTTTACATTACATCATCAATCGCATACGCTAATTCGGGTCCTCATGTTGGATATGCATACGAGGTTGTTTTGGCGGACATTATAGCAAGATACCAAAGAAAGAAAGGAGTAAATACTTTTTTTTTGACTGGTACCGATGAGCATGGTGACAAAATAATTCGCTCTGCGCAAAAGGCAGGGATGGGACCTCAGGCTTTCGTTGATTCTAATGTTTTAAAGTTTAAAGAATTGGACAAGGAAATGAATATTTCGTACGATTTTTTCTTACGCACTTCCGACAAAAAAACCCATTGGCCCGGAGCACAGGCTTTTTGGACAAAGCTCCTTGCGAGCGGGGATATTTACAAGGGGATTTATAAAGGGCTTTATTGTATTGGGTGTGAAGCTTTTGTAACTGAAAAAGATTTGATTGAGGGAAAATGTCCAAATCACGATACTCCACCGGAGGAAATAGAAGAAGAGAATTATTTTTTTAAGCTTTCAAAATATACAGAGGAGGTAAAGAACAAGATAATAAGTGGGGAGTTGGATATAATTCCTCTTACTAGAAAAAATGAAATATTGGCTCTGTTTGATAGCGGTCTTCGTGATATAAGTATCTCAAGACCGGAGGGTAGTATACCTTGGGGTGTTCCCGTACCAAACGAAAAAGGACAAATGATGTATGTGTGGTTTGAAGCACTGGTAAACTATATTTCCGCCTTGGGTTTTGGAAGGGAAGACAGTAAAAACTTTGAAACGTTTTGGCCAGCAGATGTGCATGTTATTGGTAAAGACATACTGCGTTTCCATGCCGCCGTATGGCCAGCTATGTTGCTTTCTGTCGGAATTGATCTACCAAAGAAAATACTTGTTCATGGTTTTATAACATCAGAAGGGAAAAAGATGTCAAAGAGTCTTGGTAATGTAATAGACCCCTTTTCCTTTATAAAAGATTACAGTACGGAGTCGTTGCGTTATTATATGTCTCGGGAAATATCTCCATTTGAGGATGGTGATTTTACTGAAACAAGATTTATTGAAACCTACAATGCAAATCTTGCAAATGGTCTTGGAAATCTTGTTTCAAGGACACTCAAGATGTCGCAACAGTATTTTAATGGAGATATTTTACGTAGAACGAACACAGACGTTCCATTGAAACGCGAATTTAAAACAATGGGAGAGATAGATGAAATTGAGGGGTTTAGCATACCTTATGTTATTGCTAATGAAATTACGCCTAACTATCATGAGAATATGGATTCTTTTAACATAAACAAGGCAGCTGATAACATATGGCAGCTTATAGGTCTTCTGGATGGGTACATTGCGGATTATGAGCCGTTTAAATTAATAAAGGAAGACAGAGAAAAGACAGAAAATATTATCTGGAATATATTGTTTGGTCTGTATCACATATCACACATGCTAGATCCTTTTATGCCGAGTACTTCAGAAAAAATAAAAGAACTAATAGGTGTGTCTCTTGGTGAGGATGGTACTCCAATGTCGTTTAATACAAAATTACCAGAATCACCGCTATTTCTAAGAAAATAATTTATATGCCAAGATTTTTTGATATACACTCACACATAAACGATAAGAAATTTGAAGGAGATATTGTTGATGTTGTAAAAAGAATGAAAGCTGAAGATGTCTGGACAATTGTTGTTGGTACAGACAGGCGTAGCTCTCAACTTTCGGCACAGATAAGTTATTTTTACGATGGAGTATTTTCTGCAGTAGGAATACACCCCACAGATAATCCAAAAGAATATTTCAACGAAGAGTATTTCGAGGAGTTATTGGGCTCTCCTAAAGTTGTAGCAATTGGTGAGTGCGGACTTGATAATCTTAGAGCAAAGGACGAGAGTACAGAAGAGAAGAAAAGACAAGTAGATCTATTTGAAAGACAAATAGAATTTGCAGTAAAGTTTGATAAACCTCTTATGGTGCATTGTCGAAATGCACACAAAGAAGCGGTAGATATATTGTCTTCAAAGAAAAAAGAGCACGGGGAAAAACTTCGTGGAGATATTCATTTTTTTTCTGAAGGTAAGGAGATTGCAAAGAAATATTTTGAACTTGGCTTTACTATTTCTTTTACTGGAGTCATCACGTTCACAAGTGATTATGATGAGGCTGTAAAATACGCACCGCTCGACATGATAATGTCTGAAACAGACAGTCCCTATGTTTCTCCTGTCCCGTACAGAGGGAATAGAAATGAACCAGTGTATGTAAAAGAGGTTGTAAAGAGGATTTCAGAGATAAGAGGGGAAGATTACGAAAAGGTGGAAAAAGCACTGGTAAACAACGCATTACGAGTGTTTAACATAAAGCAGTAATCTTTTTTTTGACTTTTGTGTTGGTTTTTGTTAATATCTAGCTCACTATGAATGATTTGGATAAAAATTTAGATACAGAAGATTTTGAGCCAAGAGTGTATGAAATTGGCTATCATGTTGTGCCAACTGTCGCGGAAGGTGACATTTCGTCAGTTGTTGATACGATAAGAGAATCAGTTGAATCATTGCAAGGAGTTATTATATCCGAAGATAGTCCAAAGTCAGTGGACCTCGCTTATTCAATGGATCATATTGTAGCAAACAAAAAAACCATTTTTGATAGCGCGTATTTTGGATGGATAAAGTTTGAAGGCAATCCTGAAAATATTATAAAGATAAAGGATTCTCTTGAGAAGAATGAAAATATATTACGGTTTCTTGTTGTAAAGACAGTAAAAGAAAGTACTCTTTCAAAAAAACCGGCAGTAAAAGCAAAGCAGGTTACTAGTGTAAAGAACGTAAAGAATGTAACAAAGGACACAAAAGACACAGTTATAGAGAAAAAAGAGGTTGTGTCTGAGGAAGAGGTTGATAAGGCTATTGAAGAATTGGTTGCGTAGTCTTCATTATTAATTATTTTATACAAAAAGATATGTATCTAAATAAAGCAATTATTATTGGTAATTTAACAAGAGACCCCGAGTTGAAATCTCTCCCTTCTGGTAATGCAGTAACAACATTTAGTCTGGCAACAAACCGTGTATGGAAAGACAAAGAAGGTAACAAACAAGAGGGAACTGATTATCATAATATTGTTATATTTGGAAGACAGGCTGAGAATGTTGCTCAGTATTTGAAAAAAGGAAGTTCTGCTCTAGTGGAAGGACGTTTAACAACAAGAAGTTGGGAAACTGATGGAGTAAAGAAGTACAGGACAGAGATTATTGCCGATAGAGTGCAGTTTGGACCAAAGAGAGATGGGAGCACCGCACCTGCCTCACAAGCCCCAACAGGCGCTAAAAAAGAAGAGATTGATACTATTGAGTATCCGCAAGAAGACATAAACCCAGAAGATATACCGTTTTAATCATCAAATAATATAAATTATCATGCAGTGCTATTTTTCATCAAATAATATAAAACATATCGACTATAAAGATATTGAACTTCTAAAAAAGTTTATTAATCCACATGCTCGTATAATGAAAGGGAAGAGGTCAAAAATATGTTCAAAACACCAAAGAGCTTTCGCTCTTGCTGTGAAGCGCGCTCGTTTTATGGGGTTGCTTCCTTATGTTTCAAGCTAGTAAATACTAATTGTAAATCATACAAAAAACAGCACCGGCTACGCCGGTGCTGTTTTTTGTATTCTTGACATCAAGTATTGCAGGTGTACACTTGATGTACACCTTAAATAATTATTAACAACAAAATTATGACAACAAAATTTATCGGAGTTAAAGATCTCCGTCAAAACATGGCGAAGATTACAAAAGATGCTCAAAAAAAGAATGAACGCATCGTTGTCTTGCGTAAAAACCAGCCAATTTTTGAATTGCGCCCTCTTTCAGGTGAGGATATCTACAAGGAGAGCTTCATTAAAGATATCAAAGAGGCAATAAGGCAAGCAAAAAGACGCGAAGTGTATTCCCAAGAAGATATTCTAAAAGAGTTTGGGTTATGAAAATTAAAGTAATTTATACAAAAAATGCTCGAAAAGATTTGAAGGGTCTAAGGGGGTCTGATGCAAGTAAGATTGTTCTTAAAGTTGAATTTTTTACAAAACAAGACAATCCTATGCAGTATGCAAAGAAACTGAAACCACCCTTTGTTGGTTTGTATAGATTTCACATAGGTAACTACAGGGCGATTTTCCAATTTGACGATGAGGGGAATGTAACAATTTTTACTATACTTGATATTAAACTTCGCAAAGATGTTTACAGAGGTTAAAATAACTCCTTATTTAACTCTGGAGTTAAATAAGGAGTTATTTTTTTTGTACATAAAAGCCGTCCATCAGAAATGTTGTCTGCTGGACGGCTTGTAATACTTTAGTTCTCGATGTTTTGTGAGTTTAGTAGGGTAATTCTCGTTACTTGAGAAGTAGCATCATTCCCATGGTAGATAATTCCACCAATCTGAAATAGGTAATTCACTGGCTTAACACCAAGGAAACCCGCAAATAGTGTTAATGGTCTTGATTGACATCTTACTACACCCATGAGTTGTCGTTTTGGAATTTCAGCTTCAAAAAAATAGATATTTCCAGTTCTGGTGTCCACTCGAATCATTATGCCTATAAGTAGGTCTTTTATTTTTACTCTTTCATGTGATTCTCCTTGTAGTTCGCACAATCTTTTAACATTTGCTGGTGAGATATTTTTTAACATTACGTTCTCCTTTTTGTATGAATAAGTTGTATATTCGTA
>CAYSEK010000021.1:0-11641 GCA_964430255.1 uncultured Candidatus Saccharibacteria bacterium | reverse complement strand
ATTCGCTTCAGTGCAAATAGATAGTTTCCCACTCTGGCTCATGCTCGGTATGTATTGTTTGTATGCATGGATAATATATAAATTTTGGAATAAGAGTTCACGTGGAAACCCGACATCCAAGTAGTCCACGGCAATACCCGAACGTCGGGTTATTTAATGATGACTAAAGGATAAAAAAATATAGAAATAAAAAAACAAGAGCCGAAATTTCAATAAATAAAAGTAGTGAAGAAATTTTAACTAAAGACGTTATCGTATTGTCACCAATTTTAAAAAACTCACTACGTCTAAGGTGTATTAGTAATGGGTTTGGGGATCTTGTTGTTCTCCCTCTAGTACTATTTTTAAAAAGCTTTTCTATTAAATTAAAATATGGTGTTGTTTCGGAGTAAAGACGGTCTGATTTTTCAGTATCAATTTGTTTTAAGCGTACAAAAATTTTCTTAATTATTTTGAAGCTAAAACCAAAGCTTATTGGTAGAACAATCAAGCAACAAAAAGCAATAACACTAAGTAGACCATACATAGTTAAATAATATCATATTATAAAACAATGAGGAATATCCTTAATTTAGAGCAGTCTTCTCATTCTTCTTTTTTTTCCAAAAATAGATTTGGATATTGTCTGCTAGGTAATCACATTAAGGTCGAGCCTTGTTGGAATTAGTGGTTGACTTCGTTTTTTATTTTAGTAAACAGAAACACAGTAAAAACATACTGGAGATTGACATGGCAATTACATCGGACTGGAAAGATGTGGAACATCTTGAGTTTTATGCAGATGGAGCAAGAGTTTGTTTTAAAAACAGTTTCTTTCTTATTGGCGATGAGTCTAGAGAAGAAGCTCCCATCGGAATTCTTGTGGTTTGTAATTCAATTGAAGGGAATTACGGTGTAGTAATGGATGCAGAAGTTGTTGCACAAAAAATGGCAGAACTTCTTAATTCGTAATAAAATCAGCAATCGTTCAACAAAAGTCGCTCATTTGGGCGACTTTTTACTTTTTGCATTCCTTTTGTAAACATACCAAAACACCGCGTTTTGGTATGTTTATTTCCTAACTCCCTCAATCTCACTTACAACTTCTTCGCTGTTTAGGTATCGGTAAAGGAGCGACACAACAACAAGAGCGACAATAATAAGTCCTATTGCGTATTTACCGAACATGTCCGAACTTTTACCAAAATAGTAGCCAATGGCGATGAACGGGAATGTCCATATTACAGAAGTAACAAAGATTATAGTAGAGTAGAGTGCGCGGTTCATTTCTGCGAGTCCTGCAGGAATTGGTACAAATACCTTAAGCGCTGGAATTAGCTTGCCGACAAAAACAAACCACAAACCTCTTTTACTAAATGCAATTTGTATCTTTGCTAGATTTCTTTCAAATTTTTCTTTTGGAATTTGATATAGTTTCACCGCGATTGTTTCAATGTAGCCTATGCCTTTTCGACGAACAACTTCATAGAGGATAATATTGCCAATAGTATTGCCGAGTGCCCCTACTAGCACAACGAGTGAGAGTGTTAGGTCTCCGGTAAAAATAAAATACCCGGTAATGATATAAAGCACTTGGCTTGAGGGGAAACTCACCACCCCGTTTGTTATCATTAAAAGAAAGATACCGAAGTAGCTAAGTGACATTATAATTTGTTCGATCGAAAGCTCTGGCATATGTTTTGTTAATTGCGCTAATTGTATCATAATGTAAGACAACGTGGAGAATGTAAAAAAGAATTTAAAATGGTATGTTGTTGGACTACTTTTTGTTGTGAACGTTTTTGTATGGTACGCAGTACTCGGAGAGGAGAGAGGAGGGGTGCTTACTGTTGCATTTTTGGATGTTGGGCAGGGTGACGCGATATTCATAGAAGCTCCAAATGGCAATCAAGTGCTTGTTGATGGTGGACCGAATAAGAGTGTATTGCGTGAGCTCGGTAAAGTAATGCCATTCTATGACCGCTCTATTGATTTGGTTGTTGCGAGTCATCCAGACAAAGATCATATTGGCGGGCTTGTTGATGTGTTGAAAAAGTTTAAGGTTGGTGTATTGGTTGAAACTGGGGTAGTGTCTGAAACTGGGGTTTATGAGGCACTTAAAAATATTTCAACAGAGAAAGGAATACAAAAAATAATTGCAAAAAGAGGTGAGAGGATTACCTTGGATAAGAATGTATATATTGATATTTTGTTTCCCGACAGAGATGCTTTTGGTTGGGAAGCGAACACAGCATCAATCGTTGCACGGCTCGTGTATGGCAACACCTCATTCTTACTCACAGGCGATTCGCCTAAGCGCATAGAAGAATACATTACTTCACTTGATGGAGAGGCCTTGTCTTCAAGTGTGCTTAAGCTTGGACACCACGGCTCGCGCACTTCCACCTCCGAATTTTTCCTCGGCGCGGTCAATCCACAATATGTAATCATCTCCGCCGGTTTAGGTAATCGTTACGGTCATCCGCACAAAGAAGTCACAAGCTCGCTCAAAGAATTTGAAATTGATTCTCTAAAAACATACGAAAACGGAACGATTATATTCAAAAGTGATGGGGAGAATATCAAGGTTGAGCATTGATGTATTTTGTGATTTTTCGTGCACGCATTATTGAATTGACGTGTGTGTAGTGGGGAGGTAGAATTAGATTAAAGTAAAAAAGTAAAAAAGTTAAATATTTATGAATGAGCAAGTGAATACTAGTGAACAGTTGTTTATACAAAAAGAGGGTAAAGGAAAGTATTTGTTGAAATTATTTATTTTTTTATTGTTTGGGTTAACTGGTTTTGCCGGCTTCATAATTGCCGGACTTTGGATAAAATTTAAGACAAAAATAAACATAAAAGGTAAATTCGTTGCTTTACTAATTGGACTCGTATTATCTTTCATTGTTCCATATGGAAATGAGTTATACATAAGTATAAAATATCCTGAAACAAAAGTAGTGAAAGATGTATTGAATCAGCAATTTACGGATGGGTCTGTATTACTAGGCGTTAGTTTAAGTAAGAGCTGGAGGTCGGGAGAAGAACCAGTTGCTACCAGAGTGTTAAATGTTGAATTTAAATCAAGAGAATTTATCTCGGGGAAGGAGATGGTTGAGATGGGTAAAAGCATCTGTTCTGTATTAGGCGAAGATAAAAAAACTTTCAATCTTATCGCCATTAGGAACAATAAATCTACTATCTATCCGTTCTCTCTCCCTTTTGTGTCGTTTTATTTTGATGCGTCAGGAACTTGCGATAAATGGAATGATCCAAAGTTTGCAGAACAGGTTAGTAGTATGAGTAGTTGGTTGAGGTAACTTTTTTTAATTCAGTTTGTAATAAAATAAAAAACACCCTGATGGGTGTTTTTTATTTTATCTCTAAATGTTTGTTTTTCTTCAAGCACTTCGTGCAGACCTTGATACGAGAGCCGTCAGTAAGACGCGCCCATTGGAGATTGGGATATCTACGTCTTTTGCCAGTTGGATTGTACTCCGTAGCACGAACACTATTGGAGTATCCTCCGCCTACTTGTGTTCCTTTATTACAGATGGGACATGATTTAGCCATAATTGGTTTTTCTTAAAGTCGTTTTATGCTATCATAAATTCTAAATTACGCAAGCAATAAAATGGAAACCATATTTTTAATAGCAATACTTGTAATGTCTGTAATAATTCATGAGATATCTCATGGGTATGTTGCGTACATGCTTGGTGACCCAACAGCAAAGCTTGCAGGGCGCTTAACTCTAAATCCTATAAGTCATATAGATCCGCTTGGTTCTATAATAATTCCAACTCTTATGGCAATGTCCGGGACTGGAATTATCTTTGGGTGGGCAAAGCCTGTGCCGTACAATCCTTACAATCTAAAAAACCAAAGATGGGGTACAGCGCTTGTGGGAGCGGCCGGCGCTCTTTCCAATTTGTTTATTGCAATTGTGTTTGGCTTGATTATTCGTTTTGGTGATGTACTAGGAGTAAGTGGTTCGTTTCTTGAAATATCAATGATGATAGTTCTTATTAATATTCTGCTTGCAGTGTTTAATTTATTGCCTGTGCCACCACTGGATGGTTCAAAGGTTTTGTTCTCACTCCTTCCTTATCGCTTTCATTACATACAGGAGTTCTTGGAAAGGTATTGGGTTTTTCTAATATTCCTTGTAATATTCTTCGCATGGGAAATAATAACTCCAATTATTACTTTCATCTTTTCTTTGATTACAGGTGTTCCACTTATGTTTTAGTTCGGGGGTTGACTATTATTCGCTTTTTGATACTATAGTCGCACATACGCCATGGAGCGTTTTTTAATTTAATTATGCCAACAATAAATCAATTAGTAAGAAAGAAAAGAAAGAAGCCGGTTAGGAAACCAAAAGCGGCTGCTTTGTTGCGTGGTTTTAATACCCTGAAGAACAAACCAACAAACTACGCATCACCTTTTAAAAGAGGTGTGTGTACAAAGGTTACAACGACAACACCTAAAAAACCAAACTCAGCGTTGCGTAAAATTGCAAGAGTTCGTCTTACTAACGGCTTAGAGGTTACTGCATACATTGGTGGTATGGGTCATACGCTTCAAGAGCACTCCGTAGTTATGATTCGAGGAGGTCGCGTAAAGGACCTTGGTGGTGTTAGATATCACACAGTACGTGGTGTTCTTGATGCTACAGGCGTTGAAAATAGAAAGAAAGGAAGAAGTTTGTATGGTGCTAAAAAAACTAAAGGAGACAAATAATTTTTTGATATAAAATAATGAGAAGAAAAGTAAAAAACAGAAATGAAGTAGGACCTGACATGGTTTATAATTCCGCTAAAGTTGAAAAGTTCATCAACTATGTAATGGAGCGTGGAAAGAAGAACACAGCACGAAAGATCGTGTACAGTTCTTTCGATGTGATAAAAGAAAAAACTGAGAACAAAAATCCATTGGAAATATTTGATCTTGCAATGAAAAACGCAGGTCCTTCCGTTGAGGTTCGTTCACGAAGGGTTGGAGGTGCCAACTATCAGGTTCCTCGCGAGGTTCGTGCCGAAAGACGTCTTGCACTTGCAATGCGCTGGATTCTTGCTTCTGCAAAATCAAAAAAAGGAACTCCTATGCACAAAAGACTTGCCGATGAGCTTATTTCTGCAAGTAACGGCGAAGGTGAAGCAGTGAAGAAGAAAGAAAACACACACAAGATGGCAGAAGCTAATAAAGCATTTGCACACTTCGCTTGGTAGAAAACGTGTAAAAAGAGCGTATAATCTCGTTGTCTTCGGAGAAAATTTACTCACCGTACATTTGTACGGCTCATAAATTTCCTCCCTCGACGCCTCATTCTACATCTCTTTTTATACATTTTCTTTACATGTATAACATCACAATCAATTTAGAAAAAACCCGCAAGCTTCGCTTGCGGGTTTTTTCTAATTAACTCAACGCGTTGAGTTAATTACTTTTTTTGGGTTGGATCCCCAAGTGAAATATAAGTTTGGCTATTCATTTAAGATTGATTAACTTTGGATGGATGTTACAATAAAGAATAATATAAATAAATTAACAGTAAACAATATGGCAAATCAACAATTACTTGAGTATATTAAAGGTTAAATCAAAGAGGGGGTAAACAACGAAGAGATAAAGAAGACACTTCTTCAGAATGGCTGGAATGGTTCAGACGTAGACGAGACGTTTGCATCATTGCAGGCTCCAATCCCAACCCCAATTCCAACATCTTCAGCGCCTGTACCCCCGTCTTCTTCTGCGGCACTTAACTCGTCAGTAAAAGTAGAAGATAATCCGCTTATGAGTGAACAAAGACAGCTACACCCAAGGGCTGTTTGGCTGTTTTTCTTTAATAGGGTTATTGCGTGGATATTTCTTGGGGCTATTATAGCTTCTCAGGTAGCGCTTATATTTAGTGAGATGGGAAAAACACCCGGAGAGATAAACGGCGGTCTATTTTTGGGATGGTTTTTGATAACTTTTGTAATAATAATTATCCTTGCTTTCGTAGTTGCTAAATTGTCTTATCGTTTCTATCGATTTGAGCTAACTGCTGGTGAATACAAAGCAGAGCGTGGAATAATTTGGAAAAGGTATATTTCTATTCCCTATGAACGCATTCAAAATGTTGATATATATCGCGGAGTCTTAGATAGGTTGTTGGGGTTAAGTGATCTAAACATTCAGACTGCAGGATATGGTGCAGCTGGAATGGGAGGCACAGGTGGAAGCGAAGGGAGGTTACCAGGTTTAGATAGGCAAGAAGCGGAAAAAATTAGAGAAGAGCTTATTAAAAGAGCCAAGGGTGCAAAACAGGCAGTCTAGATATTTGACCAGGTAATAATTAAATAAATTAAAACGGCGACACTTGTTTACAAGTGTCGCCGTTGCTTTATCCTAGCTTAGATAAAGTTAAGTGTGTGTCTTTTTGCATAGCAGGTTTCATTCTGTTTGAAATAATTGCTATAGATGTATTTTTGTCTGAGATGCTATAATGCATCTTTTGCTCAGATTGCTTTGTTCGTAGTTTTTGATAAATATCGTGAAGTTCTCCATTGTTCATTTTACGCATGTCTAAGGTGAAGGCGATGCCTGGCACTGCGTCACCTATCAGAAAAGTTCTTTTCATTAATCCTGTTTCATCTACTTTCCAATATCCTGATATTGCTATATTTACAAAGACTCTCTGTGCTAAACGACCCCAATCCAGCATATCCCATCTACTGTGCAAGTTAACAGGTCCAGCATCTAGTGGATCTGTTGTTTTGATGCTTATGATCATTCTGAATCTCCTGTCAGTAATAAGTTATAGTGTTCAAATCTGTTGTTATTTATAGCACAGAGACACTGAATTTCCAAAAAAGACAACAAAATCGAGGCGTCGTTACTTTTCAAGCCCGAAGTCAATGTTATGAATCTTGCCTATTAGTTTCAGTGTTTCTTCAACAGAAGAGTTGGATGTATTTTTTAGTGTCAGTCTATCTCCGTACTCCTCTTTTAGTGGCGCGATAAATTCATCTCCCCAAGATGGAGATAATGACAAAACACCGGCAAAATCAAGATTCACGATTTCGCTGGTTGGAATATCTCTCAAAGAAGGTTGCATGGCTAAATAAGCCTCTTTTCCGTCTTTTCTTGAGATTAAAATGGTGCCAAATTTATTTATAATAATATTCATATTTTTATTTAAAATTTAATTTCTGCAAAACACCCTTTATAATCTTTTTCTTTATTATTAAAAATAAGCTCTTCTACTCCATTTTCAATTACAACTTCCATGTCACCGCTTTGAAAAATCAAATTTTCAAATCTTTCTCGTACTTGTTTTCTCACGAACTTGAGACCGTTCCCTCTGTTCTCTGGAGCTCTTCCTGAAACTATTTCTGTAAATGCCACTCTCAGCGCTTCCTCATCTGTTTTCAGTTCCGTTCTCGTTCTCTTTAATGTTTTGAGAACACCTTGCCCTCTGTCAGCCATTACTACTTCTCTTTTTTCCACATTGTAATTAAAAAACAATCCTGATACATCCGGCCAGTTGCCGATATTGTGGTCGAACGAATTTTGCCCAATTTCACCAACAACAGCAACGATAAGTGAGATTGTATTTTCTGAAAGGCTCCCACTGCTTGTTAGATCAAAGTGCATTCTGGCGAGACGTGCTTGAAAGATAGCACTTGTTTTGCAGTGTTGCTCAGGAGTAATACTTTCCCCAGTTTTGCTCACAATCCATTCACGTGCAAGCTCCGCGGGATTGTTTAAAAATAATTTTAATTTAATCTTACTGTAATACCGAGTTCCCCCTTCTGATTTATAAGATGGAAGTAGTCGCCCGCTTTTCTCCCATCTGCGAAGCGACATTATACTAACTCCGATATACTTTGCCGCATCTCCAATCCCCAAAAGATCTTCTTTTTTCATTACTATATTTTATCATGCATAATAAATCTATACAAGCAGTTAATAAATCTATACATTCTATATCAAATCTATACAAATAATTCAAAAATCTATACAGAAGCAACAAGACAAGGTACTTTGCTGACTACAATAGAAGAATTTGCTTACGTAACCAATATTCCAATATTAATTGACACTTCTTTTAATAATAAAGGGATGCCAGCAGTGGAGTTATTACATAACGCGATTCAAGTGTTGCAATTATTTCTTGAACTAGGGTGTTTACAGCTTGCCTAAAACACTATTTTGATATATAGTTATTTGGAATAAGCCGTAACGGCGTTTTTTAATTTAAATAGATAAATAAATACATGGAAAGAGACTATCCTTTAGATAAAGTAAGAAATATTGGGATCATTGCCCACATTGACGCAGGTAAAACAACAACCACCGAGCGTGTTTTGTACTACACAGGTGTTTCCCATAAGATAGGAGAGGTTCACGAAGGTGAAGCGACTATGGACTGGATGGAGCAGGAGCAGGAGCGTGGTATTACAATTACTTCAGCTGCAACAACTTGTTTTTGGACACCAAGTAGTGACCCTACTAACGAAGACAAGAAACATCGTTTTAATATTATTGATACTCCAGGACACGTGGACTTTACTGCTGAAGTGGAGCGATCTCTCAAGGTTCTTGATGGCGGTGTTACTGTATTTGATGGCGTTGCTGGTGTTGAGCCACAGTCAGAAACTGTTTGGAGACAAGCAGACAAATACAGCGTTCCAAGGATTTGTTTTATAAACAAACTTGACCGAATAGGTGCTTCTTTTGAGCATTCTTTTAAGACCATTTTGGAGCGTCTTACTCCAAATGCAGTTCGTTTCCAGATTCCAATTGGTCTTGAGGAAAAACACGAGGGAGTTGTGGATCTTTTAAAAATGAAAGCATATGATTTTGAAGGAGAACTAGGTAAAGATGTTAAAGAAATCGAAATTCCAGAAGACCTTAAAGCGGATGCGGAAAAATACCGTGGTGAACTTATTGAAAAGATTGTTGAGAATGACGAGGACCTTATGAATAAGTACCTAGAAGGAGAAGAAATAGATGTTGATATACTTAAAAAGACAGCACGAAAAGCTACAATAGAGAATAAATTATTCCCTGTTTTCTGTGGTTCTGCGTTGAAAAATAAAGGAGTACAGCTTGTACTGGACGCTGTTATAGATTATCTTCCTTCTCCGCTGGATATTCCTGCAGTTAAAGGAGTTGATCCAAAAACAGAAGAAGAGATTGTGAGAAAAGCAGATGACAACGAGCCGTTTGCAGCGCTTGCCTTCAAGCTCCAGACTGACCCATTTGTGGGACAGCTTACGTTTTTTCGTGTTTATTCCGGAACGCTTGAATCTGGATCATATGTATATAATTCTACAACAAGAAGCAAAGAGCGTGTTGGACGAATCTTGAGAATGCACGCAGCAGAGCGTGAAGAAGTGAAAAAAGTATACGCCGGAGAGATTGCCGCCGCGGTAGGTCTTAAAAACACAAAAACATCTGATACTATTTGCGATGAAGATAATCCTATAATTCTAGACAAGATAGTGTTTCCAGACCCAGTGGTGTCATTGCGCATTGAACCGAATACAAAAGCTGACCAAGAAAAGATGGGCATCGCACTTAATAAGCTTTCCGCGGAAGATCCAACTTTCAAAGTTACATCTGACCCAGAAACACTCGAGACTGTTATATGGGGGATGGGTGAGCTTCATCTAGAAGTGCTTGTAGATAGAATGAAGCGAGAGTTTAATGTTGAGGCAAACATTGGTAAGCCACAAGTTGCCTACAGAGAAACAATCACAAAAGAAGCTGAAGCTGAAGTGAAATACATAAAACAGTCTGGTGGTCGTGGTCAGTATGGTCATGTGAAGATCAGAATCAAACCAATGGAAGAGCTTTCAGAAGAAGAAAAAGAGAAACCGAAGAAAAATGTTAAACGTGAAGAAGAATTTGAATTTATCAATAGCATCAAAGGTGGTGTTATCCCACAAGAATTTATTCCAGCCGTTGAGAAAGGTCTAAAAGAGGGAATGGGTCGTGGTATTTTAGCAGGGTATCATTTGGTTGATATTTCTGTTGAGCTATACGATGGTTCTTACCATGATGTTGACTCTTCTGAGATAGCCTTTAAGATAGCTGCTTCACAAGCACTGCAGGATGGCGCAAAGAGAGCAAACCCTGTAATTCTTGAACCTGTGATGAGTGTGGAGGTTGTAACTCCAGATCAATTCATGGGGGATGTCAGCGGTAATCTTTCATCAAAACGAGGTCAGATAGAGGGAATGGAAGATCGTGGAATGAACAAAGCCGTGAAAGCACGAGTACCGCTATCAGAGATGTTTGGATACATTACAACCCTTCGCTCAATGACAGAAGGACGCGCAAGTTTCACTATGGAATTTGATAGTTATGATATCGTACCTCAAAACGTGGCGGAGGAGATTATTTCAAAGAGGAGTTAGGGGAGATAGATGGTCAAAAAAACAAAAAAAGTGTTCCGTTAGAAGCGGAACGCTTTTTTTGTTTTTTTGTATGATAAGTTGAATTTTTTTAACAGTAAGGGTATTATTTGATTATGATAAATCAATATATTGAAAAACAATTAAAAAAAGCAAAATATAAAATTCTTGATGATGGTACATATTTTGGAGAGATTATGGACTTAAAGGGTGTGTGGGCTTCTTCTAAAACTCTTGAGAAATGTAGAGATGAATTGAGAGAAGTTTTAGAGGATTGGATTTTGCTGAAAGTGCGTGACGGCGAAAGAGTGCCGGGTTTCAAGATATCTTTTGACAGGCGCTCCTTGGTAAAACATGCTTAAGCCGGTTTCTTTAAAGAAACTTGTGAAGAAGTTTCGAGCGTTTGGTTTTGACGGTCCATATTCTGGTGGTCGTCACTTGTTTATGATAAAAGATACCTTGAAGGTGCGAATTCCAAATCCTCACAAAGGAGATATTTCTAAGCATTTACTTGCTGAAATTTTGCGTCAGGCAGGCATATCATTTGATGATTGGAATAAAAGATAAAGAACGAAAATAGTCCCTTATACATAGTAATTCACTATGGAGTTTGATAGTTATGATATCGTACCTCAAAACGTGGCGGAGGAGATTATTTCAAAGAGGAGTTAGGGGAGACATGAACACCAAACACAAAAGAGCGTCGGCATAGCTGGCGCTCTTTTGTGTTTACCAATCTTATGTATTAGATATCTGTGGACAACGCTGTTTGATTATTTATTATGGGGGGGGTATACTTATGAGAAGAAAGTATGAATGAAATAAATGAACAGTTTAATACAGAGAATAAGAATAAAAAATCCCCGATTTTTTATTTGGCGATAATTGCGCTCGCGATATCTGTTGTGGGCGTTACTATTGTTATTGTTAATTTTGTTTCAAATGCAGATGACATCGTTAATATAGATAAAAAAGAAAAATTAGAACAATTGTCTCAAGATGACAGTATTCCAAAAATGACAGAAGAAGAGCAGTTGGGTATCCTTGAACAATTGTCTCAAGATGACAGTATTCCAAAAATGACAGAGAAAGAACAATTAGATATTCTTAAGGAGTTATCTGCACAACAATAAAGTAATTTTACAATGAAAAATAAAATTGCTGAAATTTTAAAGTAAATAAATTATCAATTGTTAGATTAAAGCTTGAACCTGGAAGTTTTCTGGTTTCATTTTTAAAACAAAAAC
>CAYSEK010000020.1:0-11665 GCA_964430255.1 uncultured Candidatus Saccharibacteria bacterium | reverse complement strand
ACTCCCCATGAGGTGTTTAAGAGGGGTGGTGCAGTTCAAACTAGAATGTAGGCAATAAATCCGTTTGTAAATTGATTTATTGCTCTGCTTGTGGATAAACACTATTGTTTTAGTTTTATGTAAACGGTAGAATATAAAGTAATAAGTAATCTTTAAAATATTATGCAAAAAATTATATCATCAAATTTTTTTATTTTCTCGGCTTTGTTTTTGCTCGTTTTAAGTTTCGGTATTTTTACACAAAAAACAAATTTATTTACAACAGAAGTTGCAAATGCTGGGGTATTGGATAATGTGTCAGGGTGGGCGTGGGCGAATACCCCGCAGTCATCAGGCGCCCCTACCACCGGCACTAATCAAGGTGTTGGTTGGATAAGTTTTAATTGTATAGACAGAGAAGCATCGGAAGGAAAAATTTGTTTAGATAGGAATGATGCTACTTTTAATTCAGCTGTGAATATTATTGATTACGGAGTAACTATTGATTTGAACACAGGAGATTTTTCGGGGGAAGCGTGGAGTGAAAATATCGGCTGGATAAGTTTTGATAGAGTTGAAACAGGCGATCCTGATTCTGACGATATAGGTTCCGGTTCTGGGGCGATAGCTAGTGTTGATGCATCTACTGGAGTAGTTACAGGCTGGGCACGCGCAGTCTCCGGTATCAGTGGCTCTGGTGGCTTTGATGGATGGGTAAAGCTTTCTGGAACGGCAACCAATGGAAGTCCTTACGGAGTAACTGTAAATACCTCAACTAGTGAATTCAGCGGGTATGCATGGGGAGATAGTGTGATTGGTTGGGTGGACTTCGATCCTTCTAATTCAAATACTGGGGATATTGGAGTGAAGATTACGGGTACATTGAATCAAGCACCTGGTCCGATGAACATAACAGCTCCATTGACGGGGCTTACAGGAGAAGCTATTTCGTATACTTTTCAAGCCCCTGATGGCGATACACCCCCTGACGATGTACGATATTATATTGACTGGGAGAATGACGGCACTGTTGACGCCTGGTATCCTTCTTCGTCAACTTATACTCCAAGCAATACATCTTATGCAACAACTCACACATGGTCAACAGCAACAACGTATACAGTTGCTGCTTGGGCAGTGGACACAAAGGGCGCAATATCTCCAATAGCTACTAAGCCTATAACAATATCAGTTCCCGATTGTAGTAATAATAATGATGATGATGGTGATCTTTTAATTGATGAAGCTGACCCAGGATGTTGGATAGATCCGACACTTGGTAATACACCAGCTAATTATGACCCTCGAGATAACAACGAAGCTGACCCAGAATGTTATAATAGTAATTTTGATGATGACCTTGATGGTGTTGCTGACGCCAATGACCCAGGCTGTTGGATAGATCCGGCACTTGGCAATACACCAGCTAATTACGATGCAGCTGATGATGATGAAAATAATTGTGGTAATGGTCTATGTGAGCCAAACACTAAAGAGAATTTCATAAGCTGTTCAGTTGATTGTACTGCTGGACTTGAGGAGTTTTAGGATATTCTAAAACTTAAAAGCAACAAACAAGAAAACACCGGCGCCTAAAGGCGCCGGTGTTTTCTTGTTTTTGACTTTTTCCCACAGGGTATCTCGTATTATTCTGGTATAATTAAAGTACTGATTTTATATTTAAATTGTGCTTGTAAAAGATGAACAACTAAAGGAATTTTTGATAGATTCGGGGATGGTTTCTCGTGATGATATTTTGAGTGCGAGTGAAAAAAGCAAGAAAGGCAAAAAATCTCTCGGTGAAATACTTGTAAGCGATGGTAATATTTCTGAGGATGACCTAAGAAGAACGCAGGCTTATATTCTTGGGATACCTTTTGTTGATCTTAAGGGGCAAAAATTAGAAAAAGATGTCCTATCTATGATATCTGAACCAATCGCGCGTAAGCACAATATTGTTGCGTTTAAAAAGACACCAACTGCACTTGAGGTTGCCATGCTGGATACTGAAGACCTAGCAGCGATAGAGTTTGTGAAAAAAAAAGTTGGTTTACAGATACTTCCAAGATTGACAGATAAAGAGTCTATTAAGAGTGCGTTATTGCAATACCAAAAGAGCTTGAAAGCAGAGTTTGGAGAGATAATACAAAAAGAAGCTATCTCATTGAAAGCAATTTCAGAGGAAGGAGAAGAAGGGAAGGAGTCAGAAAAGGATTTGAAAAAACTAGCAGAAGATCTTCCTGTGGTAAAGATTGTAGATACTCTGCTTAATCACGCGATACTTCAAGATGCATCTGATATTCACATAGAACCAATGGAAACACAAGTTGTAATACGGTATCGTATCGATGGAATTTTGCATGATGCTATGACATTACCCAAGAATGTTGCACCGGGAATTACTGCGCGTATTAAAGTGCTTTCAAATTTGAAGCTTGACGAAAAGCGTCTTCCTCAAGATGGAAGATTCAAAATAGAAACACCTGATCAAAAAGTATCATTTCGTGTATCTACACTACCTACTTATTATGGAGAAAAGACAGTAATGCGCTTACTTCGTGAAGGAGGAGGAGGATTTAGTTTGGACGGGCTTGGTTTTCATGGCAGAGGACTTGAGCTTCTTCACGAGGCAACAAGACAAAAGGTTGGAATGATCCTTACCACAGGACCTACCGGGTCTGGAAAGACTACAACGCTATATACACTTCTTGATATTTTAAATACTCCGGAGGTAAATATTTCAACAGTAGAAGATCCTATTGAGTATCAAATGCAGAGAATTAATCAGACACAAGTAAGATCTGAGATTGGCCTTACTTTTTCGTCAGGACTACGCTCACTTGTTAGACAGGATCCTGACGTCATCATGGTTGGGGAGATACGAGACACAGAAACTGCTACTCTTGCGGTAAATGCTGCGCTTACTGGGCACTTAGTGCTTTCAACCCTGCATACAAACTCCGCAGCGGGTGCAATGCCTCGTTTATCAGAGATGGAAGTAGAACCATTTCTGATTGTTTCAACAGTAAAGGTTATTATTGCTCAGCGTCTTGTCAGGCGTTTGTGTAGTGCCGGTAAGGAAAAATATATTTTATCAAAAGATGAACTTAGTACGATTGAAGACAATGTTGACATGAACAGAGTCCTCGCTGTCTTGAAAGAGGAGAAGGTCGTGAAACCCGATGACGATTGGGGAACTATACCTTTCTATAGAGCGAAGAAGACTGCGGAATGTGAAGATGGTTATAAAGGAAGAGTTGGTATACATGAGATACTTAAAATATCACCTGCAACAAGCGAACTTATAATGAAAGAAGCAACATCTGATGAAATAGAAGAGCAGGCAAAAAAAGAGGGGATGATGACAATGATAGAAGATGGTATTTTTAAGGCAGTACAAGGTACAACAACAATAGAAGAAGTGTTAAGGGTAATTAGTGAGTAGATATATATGCCAAAATTTAAATACAAAATAAAAGATGAAACCGGTGTTAAGACGGAGGTGTCTGAGTCACACGACAAGTACGCTTTGATAGATAAATTAAAAAAAGAAGGTAAAGAGGTTATTTCAGTTGAAGAAGTAAAAAAAGGGAGCATGAATATTGAATTCATAAACAGATTTCTTTCAAAGGTAAAACTTCAAGAAAAAATAACATTTTCAAGAAACTTATCTGCTATGATAGAAGCAGGTCTTTCAGCTTCCAGAGCGCTCGGAATATTGGAGCGTCAGACAAAGAATGTAAAATTTAAATATGTAATAGGTGAGCTCGTGGATACGATAAACAAAGGGGGTGGCTTGAGCGAGGGGATGAGTAAGTTTCCGAAAGTCTTTTCTTCTTTATTTGTTTCTATGGTACATGCAGGGGAAGAGTCAGGAAGCCTTACGGAGTCGTTGCGGGTCATAAGTGAACAACTTGAAAAGAGCTACATGCTCCGAAAAAAAGTAAAAGGCGCGATGCTTTATCCTGCTATTGTTATCACCGCCATGATTATCATCGCGATCCTGATGCTTATATTTGTTGTCCCGACTCTTACAGAGACATTCAAAGAGCTTGGGGTGGCGCTTCCGGCAAGTACACAATTGGTGATAGTGGTCAGTGATGCATTGTCTGAGAATACTCTTGCCTCGATGCTCTCAATTATTTCATTTGTTTTGTTTTTTGTGTTTGCGTTAAAGACAAAGAGAGGGAAGAGGGTATCTGAGTATGTTGTGCTTCGGTTGCCTGTGATAGGGAAGATAGCAAAGCAGGTTAATTCGGCAAGGACAACGAGGACTTTGTCGTCGCTGCTTTCTGCTGGTGTTGATATGATTGAGGCGATATCAATTACAAAAAATGTTGTTCAGAATTCTTACTACAAAGAGGTATTAGAAAAAGCAGAAAAAGATGTGCAAAAAGGCTTGCCACTTTCTGGAGTATTTATGGAAAGAGAAGATTTGTATCCGATACTTGTGGGTGAAATGATGGAAGTTGGAGAAGAAACGGGAAAATTTTCAGAGATGCTTATGAGGGTGGCGTTGTTTTACGAAGAAGAGGTTGATGTGGCAACAAAAAATATTTCAACCATAATAGAACCCGTCCTTATGGTGTTAATAGGTATTGGTGTTGGATTCTTTGCACTCTCAATGATTACACCTATGTATTCACTATCAAGCGCTATTTAGAAATGAATATAAGTAAACCAAAAAACAAACATAAAGCAGACAGAGGTTTTTCTTTGGTGGATGTCATAGTTGCGTCCGCTCTTGTTTTGATTGTATTTGTGAGTATTGCAGGAGTATTTAAGTCTATTCTTGATCTTACATTCCATAACAAAGCAAAGGTAAGTGCTCTTGCGATAATGAATGAACAAATGGAGTTTCTTCGAAATTTTGACTATGACAGCATAGGTACTGTTAGTGGTATTCCGTCTGGCATTATACCTCAAACAGAAACTGTGACATTTAACGGTATTGATTACACTAGACGTGTACTCGTTCAATATGTTGATGCGCCCGAAGACGGTTCCGATACGAGTGATGAAAATGGAATTACGGCGGATTATAAAAGAGTAAAGATAGAAGTAAGTTGGGATTTTAGAGGTGAGACAAAAAAAGTATTTTCAGTATCAAATTTTGTACCCAAAGGCATAGAAACTCTTGAGGGTGGAGGAACACTCATAATAAATGTTCTCGATTCTTTGGGTGCTCCTTTGGCAGCTGCGGACGTACACATAGAAAACAATTCTTCGGATCCTATTGTCTCTGTGGATACGTTCACTAATACCGAAGGCAAGGTTGTATTCCCAGGTAGTCCTGCGAGTGGTAGTTATGAGATAACGGTAACAAAAACAGGATACAGTACATCAAAAACATATGATTCTGATTTGTCTAATCCAAATCCGAACCCTGGACACTTCTCTGTTTTAGAAGGGGAGACAACAGTTTCTACTTTTCAGATCGATGTGTTGAGTTCGAAAACAGTTAAAACATATGAGAAGATAAAATTAATGGAATGGGAAGACTTGTTTAATGACTCAAGCAAGATATCACAGTCCGCAAGTACAACTGTTTCTTTAGGAGGGCTTGAGTTGGAGCAAACACTAGGGGTGTATGAAAATTCAGGGTATGTGTATTCTGTAGACAGTACTCCTTCTTATTTAGATAAATGGCAAGAAGTTTCATGGAATGATACAGAGTCACTAAATGCAAGTATTGCTTATAAGGTGTATTACTATGACGGAGTAAGTGAATTTATTCTTGTCCCAGACGCGGATCTTTCTAATAATTCTACAGGGTTTGGTGTATCTCCTGTAGATATTTCCGGATTGGATATTTCTACATACACAAGTCTAAAAATTGCAGGTTTCTTGGATACAAGTGACACCTCTGAAACACCTGTGGTCCTTGACTGGAAAGTCTCTTATCTCGCAGGTCCTACACCTCTGCCAAACCTTGCCTTTAATATGAAAGGAAGCAAGACGATAGGCACAGATGATTCTGGTGATCTGATATATAAATACTCACAAGACCTGCAAACAAATGCGTCTGGTGTGCTAGGGATAGATTATCTTGAGTGGGATACGTACAATATTACAATAGATAATGATACACTCGTGTTGGACATATCAGAATCTTGTGACCCTCAACCGTTATCTCTTTCACCGGGGATTAGCACAACAACCAGCTTGTATTTTGTTACGCAGACATCAAACTCTCTTTTAGTCACTGTCAGGGATTCATCAAACGAGCTTTTGAGTGGGGCATCTGTCCGCTTATACAGGACTGGAGTTGATACAACGCAAACATCTTCTTCTTGCGGACAAACAATATTTACTGGTATTTCTTCTGGAAGTGTGTCAAATGGGAATGCTTACTCCATAGATTTATCGCTTGCGGGGTATACAAATACTACGATATCCGATGTTGATGTGTCTGGTGCGTCAAAAATAAATGTTGTTATTGATGATTAATTATGATTTTTAGAAAAACTTATCTAAAAAATACAGGTATGACGATGATTGAAATGCTCGTAACTTTGAGTATTTTTATTGTTGTTATGCTTGCTATAACATTCTCGTTGTTTTCGTTTTATAGATATAATGCGTATGGAATAGAACAAGCTACTGCAATAGATAGTGCGCGACGAGGCATTGAGCCGACAATAAACAACATAAGGGAGGCGGCTTATTCAGACGAAGGCGCTTATCCTATTGTGAGTGCCAGTCAAAATAGTTTTTTGTTTTATAGTGATATAGACAGAGACAATAGTATTGAAAAAGTGCGCCTGTTTCTTGACTCCGGTGTTTTTAAAAAGGGAACTACTGAGTCTGCTGGAGATCCGCCAACATACGATGGGCAACCCGAAACAGTTTTTATTCTAGCTGAGAACGTGCGGAATGCAGACCAAGGTGTTAATATATTTAGATATTACGACAACACTGGTACTGAAATACTTGATCTGACAGATGTCTCCAGCATTACGTTTGTGAAGATGAGTGTTATTGTGAATGTTAATCCATCAAGGAATCCGATTGAGTTTATTCTTAACGCAAGTGCATCTTTGAGAAATCTTAAAACAAATTTATAAAATGAATAATCAATTTACAAATTTTTTTTCCTTTACTAAAAATGGATATGCAACACTCTATGTTCTTGTATTCTCATCTATTTTTTTAATGCTCATTTTTTCTTTGCTTGGTTTTGTTTTTACTCAAACCAAAGTTCACATAGCGAAGGAGAACAAAGATAAAGCAATCCAGATAGCAGAGGCGGGACTTGATTACTATCGTTGGTTCTTGGCGCACTATCCAGAGGACCTTCAGGATGGTACTGGGGTTGCGGGTCCATATGAACATGAATATTTTGACCCTGAGGGTGGCGCTATTGGAAAATTTTCACTTGTCATAAATGGTGATCAAAAATGCAATACATTGTCATCCGTTGATATAAATTCAACAGGATGGACATACGAAAAACCGGAATACACAAAAGAGGTATATGGTAAATACTCAAGACCCTCAGTTGCAAGCTATGCTTATATAATTAACAGTAATGTATGGGCTGGTTCTGATAGGGTTATCAGTGGAAAGTATCACTCAAACGGGGGAATAAGAATGGATGGGACAAATCAATCGTTAGTAACCTCGTCTGTTGAAGATTGGCAGTGTACTAGTTCGTTTGGGTGTGACCCAACAGAGACACAACTAGGTGTCTTTGGGAGTGGGTCTGGATCGGATCTTTGGGATTTTCCAGTTGAGTCGGTTGATTTTGTAGGACTTACAACAGATTTTACAAATATGAAAACGCAAGCGCAATCAGACGGTGTTTATCTCGGGTCTGTGGGTGGTGAGTCGAACAGAAGAGGATATCATATAATATTTAAGTCTGATGGAACAATTGATGTGTATACTGTGACTAGGACAAGATATCATAATAGTATTCATATTGATGACACAAGTGCATGGCAGAGAGATTACTACATAATAGATAGGGAAACTTTTTTGCAAAATTATACGATACCTGTCGGTTGCAGTGTCATTTTTGTTGAGGATAGGTTGTGGCTGGAGGGTACTGTAAAAGGGAAGGTTACTATTGCTTCAGCGGATGTTACTCAGCCTAATTATGACCCGGACGTTATTTTACTAGGGAACATAGACTACACTACATTGGATGGTTCAGACGGTCTTACTGTGCTTGCGGAAAATTCGGTCGTAATATCACCCCATTCTCCAGACGACATGAGCCTGCGCGGGATATTTATTGCTCAAAAAGGGTATTTTGGCAGGAATTTATATCCGTGTTGGTATTCAGCTGACGATCAGAAGAACTCACTCACAATGAACGGAAGTATTGTTTCAAATGGACGTGTTGGTACTAAGTGGGGATATACGGTTTCGCCGTGGTGTATCAATGAATGGTCAGGGTATGACATACGCTCTAACTCATATGACAGAAATCTTGCGACAGATCCACCACCCCTTACCCCTTATGTGGACGATGAATATGAGTTTATAGAATGGAGGGAAGAGTAGTAAGGGCGTCTTACTTATATTTTTAAATAAATAAAAAGCGCGGCATCGTGATGCCGCGCTTTGCTGTTTTTATTGCGTTGCTTGACATCTTTTCAGTTCACGCTTTTCCCACTCAATACATTCTGTGAAGTGATGAGAAGGGCAACTAAAAAGTGCAACTCTGTAATCATGAGTACTGATATCCTCCCAGCCGCTTGGTGGAGGGTCGGAAATATCTGTTGGATTTTCAGGATTTATGGGTTCTTTAAAGATGTATGCCACTGATTTTCTCCTTGTTTGTGCGATAAAAGGTGTTTCAATTTCTTTTTAAAGAGTATTACGAAGAGTAATCATTGTCAATGTCACAAAATAATTTCAAAATGTTACAATATGCTTAATGGCTAATAAAAAAATAATTATTGGGAATTGGAAGATGGCACCGAGTACAATGAAAGAGGCGAAAGTTGTGTTTGGTGGTATCAAAAAAACTGCAAGTGGCTTACGTAATGTTCAGACTGTTGTTTGTCCTCCTTTTTTGTATTTGAGTGAGCTCAAAAAGACAATAAATGGACATCGAAGTGTATTAGGCGCGCAGGATAGTTTTTGGGAGAGTAGTGAAAAAGCTCATACAGGAGAAGTGTCCCCGGAAATGCTTTCAGGTCTTGGTGTTAAGTATGTGATATTAGGGCATTCGGAAAAGAGAGCGCTGGGTGAGAGTAATGAAATAGTGAACAAGAAAGTTGTTGCATGTCTTAAGGAAGGGATTAGGGTTGTGTTGTGTGTTGGTGAATCACAGCAAGACGAGCATGGTGAGTATACAAAGTTTATAAAAAATGAAATTACAGAATCTCTCAAAAAAGTTCAAAAAAAGTTTTTAGATAATTTAATAATTGCGTATGAACCTATTTGGGCGATTGGCAAGAGTGCCACTCGTGTGGCAAGTCCCGAAGATGCGCTTGAAGTGTCTATCCTTATTAAAAAAGTACTTGCGGATATGTTTAATAAAGACGTAGCGATGAAAGTCCCAATTCTTTATGGTGGGTCCGTAAACTCTGATAATGCAGAAAGTTTTCTTTTTGAAGGAGAGATGGATGGGCTTTTGATTGGCAGGGTAAGTTTGGATGCAAAAAAATTCAGTGAGATCTTGAAAATTGCAAACTCTGTAAAATAATTTACTTAGACGTATCTTATGGAAGTATATTCTTTGCAAAAAACCATTATGAAACTGCGAACAATAAAAGAATTAAAAAATATCAAAGGAAAGCGTGTGCTTCTCCGGCTTGGGCTTAACTCTGCGATAAAAGATAGTAAGGTTGTTGGTGGGTATCGCATAAAACAGGTAATCCCGACAATAAAATACCTAAAAGACAAAGGAGCTAGGGTTGTTATCTTGGGACACATAGGCAGAAATAAAAATGACAGCCTGAAGCCGATTGTTGATTACATCAACAGAAGAACAAAGATTGGGTTTGTTCCAAATCTGCATGACAAAAATCTTCCAAACATTGTAGAGAACATGAAAGAGGGCACTGCTCTGCTGTTGCAGAATTTACGCTCTGACCCAGGGGAAGTTGGAAATAGCATGGAGTTTGCAAAATACCTTGCTTCATTTGGTGACATTTATGTTAATGACGCATTTTCTGTTTCGCATCGTAAGCATGCATCAATCGTGCTTCTCCCGAAACTTTTACCAAGTTATATTGGTCTTCAGTTTGAGAGAGAGATAAAGAATCTTTCTGTTGCAGTAAAACCACCAAGACCGTTCTTGTTCGTACTCGGTGGTGCAAAAGTTGTCACCAAAATACCTCTCATGAAGAAGTTTTTGAAAGAAGCAGACCGTGTATTTGTCGGCGGTGCGCTTGCGAACAACTTCTTCAAAGAGGCTGGGTATGAGGTTGGAAAATCTCTCATTGATAAAAATAACTTTAATTTAAAACCACTACTTAAGAACAAAAAACTTATATTGCCTGTTGATGTGGTTGTTGGGAATAAAAAAGTTTCAATAAAAAAACCGGAAGAAGTAATAAAAAGTGAGATTATTCACGACGCTGGTCCTGAGACGATAAAAGAATTGGAAGGTTTGGTTGAAAAGTCAAAATTTGTACTTTGGAATGGGCCACTTGGAAATTATGAAAAAGGGTTTGATAAAGGAACGGCGGACCTGTTAAAAATTCTTGCAAAGAGTGATGCAAAAACGATCATTGGTGGAGGAGACACTCTTGCTGTTGCGTTTAAGTTTAAGCTCCATAATAAATTTACATTTGTTTCTACTGGCGGTGGTGCAATGCTGGACTTTCTTGCAGATGGTAAACTTCCAGGGATTGATGCAATAGAGAGGTCGCAGAAAAAACTACGTAATTAACTATATAGTTAATTACGTAGTTTGGTGTATTTTTTAAAAAGATTGTTTATAGTTGTTGTTTTATTTTTTCTGCCACTTCTTCTGTTTCGCCTTCGCTATATTCTTTCCCTTTCCAGAGTCTCAAGCCGTCATTGGGGTATCTTGGAATTATATGCATGTGGAGATGGAATATTACTTGCCCTGCGGCGGGTTCATTATTGATGTGAATATTTATTCCGTCAGCATTTGTTCCAGCTTTGATGGCATTGGTTAATTTTTTTAAGGTTGGCGCAAGCTGCCGCAATGTTTCATCGTCAGTATCAAAAAGATTACGAGAATGTTTTTTAGGGACAAGGAGTACGTGCCCTGAGTTTACAGGACTTATGTCTAAGAAAGCATACGAGTCATCGTCTTCGTATATTTTAGTGCTTGGTGTTTCTCCTTTAATTATTTTGCAAAATAGGCAATCTTTCATAAATATAAGTATAAAGTAAAAAGCGGATGGTGAGAAGTGTCTATCGGAATGATGTCATGATATACTTTTGGAATGAAAAAGTACACTATTTCAAATGACCCCTCCAGTGAAATTAAAGAAGAATTAAAAGTGTATTCTGAGCTTACTCAAATACTTCTTTCTAATAGGAATATTACTACCGCACATGAAGCTGATGTTTTTTTGAATCCTGATTACGAGCGAGACATAAGTGACCCATTTTTAATACTTGGAATGGGTAAGGCGGTGGAGCGTATTTTGAGCGCGATTACCAACAAAGAGAGAATAGTTATCTATGGTGATTATGATTGTGATGGAATTCCGGGTAGCGTTGTGTTGCATGATTTTTTCAAAAAGATAGG
>CAYSEK010000019.1:0-11931 GCA_964430255.1 uncultured Candidatus Saccharibacteria bacterium | reverse complement strand
TCAAGCCTCGTCTCAATTTGACGACAATCTTGTCGGAGTTTCTCAATCGCAATCACTGCCTGCGTTTATGCAGGATTTGGATGCTGTTCCGATGACTGATGCGGAGATGAGTGAGGTGCGTGGGGAGTTGGTTTGGTTACCTGTTATGGCAGGCGTAACGATTGCAGCAATTCTATATGTGCAATGGAAGTTTGCCGCTGGTCAACCATTAACCACTTTTGAACAAATATTGTTTAATGAAACCAGATAGTTAAAAAAGGAGGGTTAAACTAGGGTCGATCGTTATAATTTACCAACCGACCTTATTTTTTACAATATAGAATAATAATATAAATTATGAACTTTTTTAAAAAAACTAAAGATGGATTTAAAAAACACGAATGGAAAATATATTTTTTAATTTTTGTGTATGGGAATATTAGCTATATTTTAATGAGAACTACATTTAATTTGACCGACCTAATTATACCCGCTTTAATAACTTTTGGTTTTTTTGGTCTTGCATGGAAGAAAAAAATATTAAGTCAATTGTTTTGGAAAATAATTTTTATGTTAATTGTTCCATTGAAAATTTATCTTGTCGTGTTTTTTATTACAGTTCACAATCTTTGGAGTCAGTTATTAATTCCTCAGAATATGTTATTTTTTATGGCCACCCACTTCATTACAGTATTCGGTTTTATCGGCCTTTATTTTTACGCGTTTAAAAGTGAGAATATTTGGGGAGCTACAAAATCCACACTATGAAAAATAAAAAATTAATTATCTTTACAATACTTTTAGCAGTTATTTCTGTTTTTGTTATATTTTTTACACAAAAAGAAACCGCTGAAAAAACTTTAAATATATCTGACTTTGGCAAAAAAGAAGCATTTTCTTTGAGTACGGAATATTTAGATAAGCAAGGTTTTGATGTTGATGGTTATGAATTTGCATACAATGTTTATCTTGACTCTGCAAGAGATGCTTTTTTAAACAAAAATTTTGAAAAAGATGAAATAATTGGAATATTAAAAGATGATAGTACTCCTGAGATAGTATATTCTGCAAGATTTTTTAAAAATCTTGAAAAAGAAGAGTATGGAGTAAGTCTTGATCCTGCGTCGAAAAAGGTGATTGGTTTTTCAAGGACAGTAAAAGAAGTAAAGAAAGAAAAAGAAATTTCAAAAGATGAGGCAAGAGAGATTTCGTTAAACTTTTTAGTTGGAATGGGTTATGACTCGGAAAAACTTGAAGATTATGATTACGCTGAAAAAAAATTCCCAAATAGAATTGAACAATTATTTACATTTAAGATACTAAATACCGAAAGAAGCACTGAATATGGAGCATTCTTTAAAAAAGTTTCAATAAGTTCGTCTGGAGGCAATATCTATAGTTTAAAGGAAGAATATTTTATCCCCGAACAATTCAAGAGAGAAACAGCCAGTGAAAAATCATACGGACTTTTGTTTACAATACTTTCATCTTTATTTTCTCTCTTTATGGTAATTGCGGCTTTTGTGATATTTTTCAAAAAAGCGCGTAAGGAAAATATAAGATGGAAGCTATTCTTGGGTATAAGTACCACTTTGTTCATTTTTTTTGCAATAGATTTTTTTAACAACCTGAACTTGTTTAAAGTTTCTTATTTTACAAATATTAGCTTGAATGTATCACTTCTTACCGCGGCAATATTCACAGTCATTACGTCTTTAGTGCTAGTTGGAGTTATTTATGTTGTGGGTTCGGCTGGTGATTATTATCACAAAAAAGAAAACGGGAAAGAGAATAATTTCTTCGGTAACATTAAAAGGTCTATAACAGAAAGAGAAACATCAATTTCAATTTTAGTTGGTTACATGCTTGCACTTATTTTAACAGGTATAACATCTGCAATATACTATATAGGTGAAACTTATTTTGGAGTTTGGTCATACGGAGATGTTGGTATGATGTCTCTATTTACTACGTCAGTCCCGGCAATTTCTATATTTATCACCATTGCATTATTTCCAGCTATTTTAGAAGAATTTTTATATAGATTTTTCGGTGTGAGGTTTTTTGAAAATGTTACGAAATCTCTACTATGGGGTGTTGTAATTTCTTCATTGATTTGGGCGGTCTCTCATATGTCATATGATGTATTTCCATTTTATTTTAGAGGGATTGAATTGCTTGTCGTTGGTGGATTCTTGGGATTTTATTTTTCAAGGTTTGGCGTAATAACGACAATAACAGCTCATTATGTGTACAATGCTTCACTTGCTTTATTTGCGTCATATTTCATGGCAGATGCTTTGAATTTTTGGTTAATTTTCTTTGTTGTAGTTATTCCCGCAATATTGGCTCTTTTCGGATTTTTTCCAAAAAGAGAAATGTTGTATGAACGAAATTAAAAAAGCTACAAAAAATTCATCTTATTTTATTGAATATTATTTTACTGAATTGGGTGTTTTTGCGCTTTTTATAATAGTTACTTTTTATTCGGCGAACAGACAGATATCCTGCTTGTTGTTGTGATAATGTTTTTTTATTTTGTTGTTACACCCTCTGTTGTTTACATGGTAATTAAGATGGCGAGCAAAGGCTCACAGTATTATAAAGACAAAAACCTCAATAAGAAGACGACTAGTTGAGTATGGGGTAGTTCTTGTAGTCTTTTTGAATTTTTTGTTTTTGACGGGCGTTTAAGATATAATAATAAACAATGATAATAGATGTAGCAAAAGTTTTTATACCCTCCGCTGTCGCTTTTTTTATTGGCATGGCGATTACTCCACTTCTCACTTACTATCTTTATAAATATAAGATGTGGAAGAAAAAAGCGGGGAAGAGGGCAATCGGTGGCGGTGGTACTCCAATTTTTGATAGATTGCATAAGGACAAAGAGGTTGGTACACCCAAGATGGGAGGTATTATTATTTGGCTGAGTGCCTTGTTGACGATTCTTGTTATTTGGATCATTTCAGAATTATTTCCTGTAGACATTACAGAGAAGCTTGATTTTTTAAGCAGGAGTCAGACGTGGCTTCCTTTGTTTACTCTTGTTGTAGGGTCACTCATTGGATTGATAGATGATGCTTTGGAAATTACAGGAGCTGGGGACTACTTTGCTGGGGGGCTTTCTTTAAAAAAGAGACTCATCGTTGTTGTTGGAATTGGAGCCGTGGGTGCGTGGTGGTTTTTTGTAAAACTCGGTATCTCTAGTGTGATGATTCCTTTTATCGGCATGATTGATATAGGGTTTTGGTTCATTCCTTTTTTTATACTTGTAATGATGGCAGTTTATTCGGGAGGAGTTATTGATGGAATCGATGGTCTTGCGGGTGGCGTGTTTGCTGTAATTTTTTCTGCGTATTCTGTTATTGCGTTTTTTCAGAATCAAATAGATCTAGCTGCATTTTGCGCTGTGATAGTTGGAGGACTTTTAGCGTTTTTATGGTTCAATATACCCCCCGCACGTTTTTATATGGCTGAGACTGGAACAATGGGGCTTACTGTTACTCTTGCTGTAGTTGCCTTTCTTACAGACACAGTACTCGTGTTGCCGATTATCGCATTTCCTCTTTTTGTCACAGTTCTTTCTGATGTAATACAAGTATCTTCCAAGAGATTGAGAAAAGGGAAGAAAGTATTTCTTGTTGCTCCTATTCATCACCATTTTGAGGCGATAGGGTGGCCACCTTATAAAGTCGTAATGAGGTTTTGGGTAATATCCATCGTTTGTGCTGTTATTGGAATGGTTATTGCGCTAATAGGATAATTTCATAATAAAAAATATAATGAAACGTATACCTGATAGAATTTTTCTAGGCATCGTTGTTTTTTTAGTTTTTCTAGGCTTCCTTGTTTTTACATCGGCTTCTCTAGGGCTTCTAGCAAAAGGAAACGTAAGTTTTTTTACTGTGGCATTTAAACAACTTTTTTTTGGTATTTTTCTTGGGAGCATCGCACTCATCATAGCTTCAAATATTCATTATAGATTTTGGAAAAAATATTCATTCTATATTTTTTCTTTTTCTGTCGTATCTGCTTTGCTTGTTTTTATCCCTGGTATTGGAATAGAACATGGTGGTGCAAATAGATGGATAGACCTAGGTTTTGTTTCCATGCAACCTGCAGAGTTTTTAAAATTAGGGTTTGTTATGTATTTCGCTGCAGTGCTTTCGTCTGTAAAAAATAAAATAGGTTCTATGAAGTATGGAGTTTTACCATGCGCACTTATTCTTGGCTTAGTTAGTCTGGTGTTGCTTAGTCAACCTGACACAGGAACACTTCTTGTTATAGGCGCTACTGCATTTATAATGTTCCTTGCAGCTGGTGGACGATGGAAGCATGTCGGGGCAGGTTTTTTCCTCACCGTCGCTGGTCTTGCTGTACTTGCAATAACGAGACCTTATGTGAAAGAGAGACTTTTAACTTTCCTTGATCCATCAAGAGATGCACTAGGGGCAGGATACCAGATACAGCAATCACTTATAGCAATAGGTTCAGGAGAATTTACAGGACGTGGTTTTGGGCAGAGTATACAGAAATTCAGTTTCCTTCCAGAGCCTATTGGTGATTCTATTTTTGCGGTAGCCGCGGAAGAGTTTGGTTTTATCGGAGGTGTTGCAATAATAATAACATTCTTGATACTTGCTTTTCGTGGTATTTATATCGCACAAAAATCTCCCGATACGTTTAGTGGACTTTTGGTACTTGGAATTGTTATACTTATAATATCGCAATCATTTGTTAATATTGCTTCAATGCTTGGAGTGATACCACTTACAGGTTTGCCGTTACTTTTTATAAGTAAAGGAGGAACGGCTTTATTTGTAACACTTTTTAGTGTCGGAATCATATTAAACGTATCTAAATATAAGAGGTCTTAATTATGAAAGTATTATTTACAGGAGGAGGAACGGGTGGGCATTTTTATCCTATAATTGCAATTGCTCAAGAGTTGAATAAGCTAGCGGAAGAAGAACATCTCACAACATTGAGCCTTTATTATATGTCTGACACTCAATACAATGAGCGTCTTTTGTTTGAAAATAATATAAATTTTATAAAAGTAAACACAGGAAAAGCACGTAGGTATTTTTCATTTTTAAATATATTGGATTTTTTCAAAACAATTGCAGGTACGATATATGCAATTTTTCGTATTTTTATTTTATACCCTGACATAGTTGTAAGTAAGGGAGGGTACGCAAGTTTCCCAGCACTTTTTGCTGCAAGATTATTGAGAATACCTGTAATGATACATGAGTCTGACAGTGTCCCTGGTAGGACTAATAAGTGGGCTTCAAAATTTGCTGCAAAAATAGCTATATCATACAAAGAAGCGTCTGAATATCTTCCAAAAAAGAAAACTGCATTAACTGGTAATCCTATTCGCCACGAAGTCCTTGAACCAATAAGAGATGGAGCTCATGAATTATTGAAACTAGATGAAAATGTACCCGTTATATTTATTCTTGGAGGATCGCAAGGGTCACAAAGAATAAATGAGACAGTAGTCCAGGCGTTACCTGAACTTGTAACAAAATATCAGATAATACATCAAGTTGGTAAAAATAATTTCGAATATATAAAGAATCTTTCTGAGGTTATAATTGGTAAGAGTGAATATAAAAATAGATATAAAATATTTGCATACTTAAACAATGAAGCAATGAGAATGTCTGCAGGAGTTGCAGATCTTGTGATTTCACGAGCAGGATCAACTATTTTTGAAATAGCGGTATGGGGTTTACCTTCAATTATTATACCCATAACAGATTCAAATAAAGACCATCAGAGGAAAAATGCATATTCTTATGCTCGCGTTGGAGCAGCTGATGTTATAGAAGAAAAAAATCTTACACCGCACTTGTTTGCAGCAGAAGTGGACAGGCTAATGAATAACAAGCCGAGGATGGAAGAAATGAGAAATTCTGCAAAAACATTTTCGAGAACTGATGCGGCAAGAAAGATAGCTGAGCAAGTTATAGGTGTATTACTTGAACATCAAAAGTAAATATCATTTGTATATTTATATATAAATATAGATTACTGTGACAGAGACCACGTGGTATTAGATCTATATTAACTCATTGCCCTCGCTCTAAGTCGATAATAAAAACCGCGTGCTTTAAAAAGCACGCGGTTGCTTTGATTAAGAATCTTAAGATTTTTAATCACTCCGTTTTGTTTACATTTGGACTAGTTTCAATCAAAATACTGTCCCTCATTGTTAGAAGAGGGAAGATAAGCTTTTTAAGCGATTTTTTTGACCAGCTTCTTTTTTGAAGTTGCTCAAACGCTTTTTGTGCTATATCGTATGCTTCTTGTTCTTCCAATTCCAACAACTTATCAACGGCATATTTACTGAATATCACACCACGACTTGAATCATACATCAATACGGTAAATGGAGTCCAGTAGAAACTCAATCCAGTAATATTACAACGACCGAAACCTAGCTTATTCCCCGTTTTGTTTTTAAAAAGAACTTCTTCCTTTGATTCAACTAGCGTGACACGATGGGTGCCAACCATTACTGAATATGGCTCCATGTATAAAAGAAAACGAACAACGAGCACTGTTGTACATATCGCCATTACTCCCGCTTGAAAGATTTTAGTAATACTAAAAATGCCTTGAGGTGTCATCTTGAACTCCTTTTGTTTGTTCAATAAAATAAAATATTCTTTGCATAGCTTAGCACTTATTATCTCATCTGTCAAGTCTGTAGATTTTGATTACATAAAACAAACCCCGCCTATTGAAAGGCGGGGTTTTTATGAGATTAATCATCAGATTCTGATGTTTTCTCGTTTTTGTTTTTATCTAAAACCCAGTTCCATCGTTTGTTTCTTTTTTCTTTCGATAATCCATGTTCTGGTGGGGCGATTAGGTCTTTTAGTTCTTCTATGGATGTACCTATGTTTGCGAGTGTTGTGTCTGTACCATTAAGACAATGGAATATTCCGCGAATAGAGGCTTTTACGAACGTTAGCATCATCGGGTTATCTTTTATGCTTCCTGAGAGGTATTGAGCTTGAGCGAGGTAATTTAGAGCACCTTCAATGTATTCTTCTTCAAGCTTTTTGCATTTTTTACGTCTAAAAGGTAAAACGATGGCTTCTTTCATGGGTCACCTCCGAGAGATATTATGCTATAATGCACAGATTCATTACTTTTAATCTAAATTGAAGATACTACACATATGGACAAAAAACAAGAAAAAGAAATTGTAACTAGATTTGCTCCGTCACCGACGGGCGTACTTCATGTTGGCAGTGTTAGAACCGCATTATTCAATTATCTTTTTGCGCGTAAGTATGGCGGGAAGTTTATCCTGCGAGTGGAGGATACGGACAAAGAGCGGAGCAAGAAAGAATATGAAGATAATATATTAGAGGGTCTTAAGTGGTTAGGCATCTCGTACGATGAAATATATCATCAGTCAGAGCGAGCGGATATACACAAAAAATATTTACAGAAAATGATAGAGGACGGAAGTGCATATGAAGCGGAACCCGCCCGAACGACGCAGTCGGGCGGGGAGAGTAAAGATGGGACAGGGAAGATCGTACGATTTAAAAATCCAAATACAAAAGTTTCTTTTAATGATGCCGTTCGGGGGAATATTGAATTTGATACAACAGATCTGGGTGATTTTGTTATTGCGAAAAACCTAGACACGCCACTCTTTCATTTGGCCGTAGTGGTTGATGATTTTGATATGGGGGTTACACATATTATCCGTGGAGAAGATCACATATCCAATACTCCACGTCAGATACTCATACAGCGTGCAATTGGTGCGTCAGAGCCTCAATATGCCCACATTCCGCTTATTCTAGCACCAGACAGGAGTAAGCTGTCAAAACGCCACGGAGCTGTTTCTGTGATGGAGTTTAAAGGAAAAGGATACTTGCCAGAAGCTGTGATAAATTTCCTTGCGCTTATTGGGTGGAACCCTGGAGACGATAGGGAGCTTTTCTCCATGGAGGAGCTCATCAAAGAATTTTCATTGGAGAAGGTTCAAAAAGCGGGTGCGATATTTAATACCGAAAAACTTGATTGGGTAAATAAAGAATATATAAAAAAAATGAGTAGTGATGATGTGATGGAAAAACTAGAAGCATGTATGCCAGCAAGTGTTCAAAGCATGAAAGGAGTAACATGTGATAAGTTCAAAAAAATACTTCCAGTTGTAATAGAGCGAATAAATGTATTTTCTGATATTGAAAAAATGGCGGAAGAAGGGGAGTTGCAGTATTTCTTTTCACAGCCGGAGTATGAAAAGGAAGGATTGTTTTGGAAGGATGAAAAGGATACAGAGAAAACCAAAGAGAGGATGGATAAAGTGATAAGTATTTTAGAAGAGGTGCCTGAGGAAGATTTTACAGCAGAAAAGATAAAAGAAACGGTCTGGGATTATGCAACAGAAGAGGGGAGAGGTAGTGTTCTTTGGCCTATGCGCTACGCACTTTCAGGTAGAGATAAATCTCCCGATCCATTTACATTAGCCGGGATATTTGGCAAAAAGGAAACTGTTGAACGTCTACAGGTTGCGGTGCAAAAACTAACAGCGTAATTTGCGGGAATTATCCTTGACAAAGAGCTTAATCGGTGCTACTTTCTACGAAGAAAAATAGTGGTATTTATTTAAATTCAGAAGGAGAGATAGCGTGGAAGATGAGGTTAAGTTTCGTAAAAAGTCATCGTGGCAAGAGGAAGATTGTATCAACCCCAATTGTCAAAATGAATCTACCATCGAAGCATTTTATGGGAAAGCAGAAACTCGGTGCTGTGAGAATGAGGAATGTAAGATTTTTGCAATCAATTTAGCAAAAAATGCGTATCCTTTTTCAAACTCACGGTTTATTGAAACAGGTTTCTCTCATTTATCTTTAGTGAAATAGAGAATAATAGTCGCCAATATCCTTATGGATAGAGGCGACTATTTTATTGTAGACATAAAATTTAAAACAAAATTTTATTGGAAATATTCAAATGGGAATTTAAGCCATCCTATTTTTATAAATACAACCACAATGAGTGTATAAATGATTGAAATAACTATCTTTAATTTTATTTTTCATGTTTGGTAAAAGATGGTGTTCTTGGTAAAATATACATAAGTAACTTAAATTTATTATATGCATTTTGGTAAAAAAATACAAATATCGTCTTTACTTTTTTTATTTTTTCTTTTCTTTACGTTGCCCACAAACGCAGCGCTTGTAGATGAGTTGAAGAGTAGAATTTCGAACAAGACTACAGAGATAGAAAAAATAGAAGCTGAGATCGCAGAATATCAGAAAGAAATTGAATCATTGGGAGGTGAGGCAGATACTTTAAAAAACTCAATACGAAAATTAACCATTACTAGAAAGAAACTGGAAGCGGATATACGATTTACCCAGACAAAGATTAATTCTACGGAAGTAAAGATAGGAAAGCTGGCTCTTGAGATTGCTACAAAAGGAGTTGAGATAGATGAGTCTAATAAAGCTATCGGAGAGATAATACGAAAAATAGATGAAGCTGAGACAAGTACTCTGGTAGAGATAATATTATCTAATGATACTTTTTCGTCGTTTATGGATGATATTGAGGACCTGAGACAACTGCAAAGTGTAGTGAGTCAGAATCTTAAAGAGCTTGAAGCGTTAAAGGCGGAGTTAGAGGTGATTAAAACAGAAGACGAAGAGCAGAAAAGGTCACTTGAAGATTCACGTTCGGAACTTGGTGATCGTAAACAGATCACGGAAAATAATAAGGCAGAAAAAAACCAACTACTTACTACTACAAAAAATAAAGAATCAAATTATAAAAAACTTGTAGAGGGTAAGAGAAAACAAAAAGAAGAATTTGAGGCGGCTCTTAGGGAGATTGAATCACAGCTTCAGTATGAACTTGATAAAAGCAAATTACCAAAGATAGGAATAAGTATCTTTTCTTCTCCTCTTCCAGCAGCGTCTTATAAGTCATGTTACAGTGGTGGTGATGGGAATTGCGTTACTCAATTTTTTGGAGATACTCCGTTTGCTAAATCTGGGGCATATAATGGTCGCACACACAATGGTATGGACTTTAGGGCTATCGATGGAACAAAAGTTACACCAGTTATGTCAGGTGAAATAGTAGATGTTAACGATGAAGTAGCTTCAATGTGTCAGTATGGTAAGTGGGTTCTTGTAAAACACAACAATGGTATCTCAACTTTATATGCCCACCTAAGTCTTACAAAAGCAAAGAAAGGTCAGCTTGTAACAACAGATGATGTCATAGGGTATAGTGGACGTACTGGATATGCTTATGGTCCACATCTACACCTAACATCTTATGCTTCTGATGCGGTGTCATTTAGAAATTATAAATGCAAAAGTGGACTTACTGTAAAAATTCCAGTGGCTGCATACAGTGCATATTTAAACCCATTGGATTACTTGTAAAAATTTGTTAATATATTATCTATAATGAAAGTTCAAAAAAACAAAAAGGGAGGATTTATTAAAATGATTTTAATATTAATCGTTGTTATCGCAACTTTGTCATACTTTAAGATTGATATTGCTTCTATTGTTGAGTCTGCACCAGTACAAGCAGTATGGAGTTTTACTAAAACATTATTTACAAATTACGTTGCACCAGCTACGGAATATGTATGGAATAATATTCTTAGAGATTTTATTTTTGAAAATGTTGTAGATTTTTTCACAAAAGCTGAAGAGCAAATAGTTAATACTAACATTGAAGATCTTATAAATTTGACTGCAACTAGTAGTCCTGTGGTTGAGTAGGATAATAGTGGGGGAATAATAACAATAAAGCAGATTATTGCCGTTGTTGTTTTCTTTGCAGTATTTTTAGATAGAATGTATTATATCGCTTGGAATATTAAATATTTTTCATGAAGTCAACTTTGAGGAAACTTTACATGGCACAAGATGATCAAGAATCTCAAATTGTAGATCATTTCAAAAAAAATGAAAATAAAGAGGGGAGAGGTGGTGAATATGTTGACCCTGTGCCAACTCCCACGGTAGAGTTAAGAGAAGAACACGACGAATGCTTTCATTATCTAGATAGTCCTTCTTACTGTTCGTAAAAATAGTTGTATTGTAAACAGGCAGAGAATTAATTCTCTGCCTGTTTTTTTTATTATTGTAATGATATAATTCTTAATAAATATGAACGAAAATAAAAATAGCACTAAGACTAAAAAATGGACCATTGAAAGCCTAAAGGATGGATTAAGCCGTTACTGTAAACTTTATGGACGTTATCCAACATCACGAGAAGTTGATGAATTTGAATTTTTACCTTCTTCTCGTTCCATTCAAAGAAGATTTGGCGGGCTTGTGGAATTGCGGAAACAAGTAGGACTAAGTAGTGCTGTTGATTTTAGAAAAGGTGATTATAGTTCAAGTAGAGCAAAAAAGATAAATGAAAGGGCTTCTAGGGTGGAAAAACAGGTACATGAGTACCTTGTAAATCTGTTTGGAGTCGAATCTGTCCATAGAGAATATTTTTTTACGGACGACAAAAGAACGCGAACGGATTTTTTTATATATTGTAAAAATGGAAATTTTTCTGTAGACGTTTTTTTTACTCAAGACAGACATAACTTTATTGGATGCCTGAATAGTAAAATGAGGACATATAACGACGTTGAAATGCTTCAATATCCAGTTATTTTTTTACACATGAATGACGAGATGACTTCTGAAGAAATATTAAGTATCTTAAAAAATAAAAAAAATAAACTGCTTAAGTATCAAAGAGTGATGACATTTGATGAATTCAAGGCATTTTGCTCGTCTAAGATAGGAAGATAGAGAAGAAAGTCCTAATTTTAAGCAATGTGGGTAAAATGGCTCAAAGTAGTACCTTTCTGGAATAAGTAGCTAGTGTCGCATAACGTATCTGAACAAAAGATATATTGTGCGACGTTGTATTTAT
>CAYSEK010000018.1:0-11981 GCA_964430255.1 uncultured Candidatus Saccharibacteria bacterium | reverse complement strand
GCTCTTGGATAAATTGGGAGCATTAGACAATCTGGCAATGGTGTGATTTTAGCAGATTTTAACTTATTTTACCAGTATAATGCTTGACTTTAAGGTACTTTTATGCTATCATTTTAGTAGCATTTTCGTACATTAACAGGAGAATTTTCAATGGAAAAAATTATATTTTTACTTATCTTTGTGTTCCCTTTTTCTATCGCTATGGCAAATGAAAAATTAAAGCAGGCAAAGGCAGATGAAGCAGTTGCCAAGTATGGCTGTATTGTAGAAAAATACGTGCTTCATTTCGGAGCAGTGGTGTCTCCAAGTTACATAGTTGCCGGCATTCTTCAAGAAAGCACAAACAACACAGAAGCTGTCAGCACAAGTAACGCAAAAGGCCTTTTGCAAATAATTGCATCGAGAGCACTTGCTCAAGTGCGATTATCATTCCCTGGTGAACACTTCAGTGATGACTTATTCAACCCTCAGGAAAATATAAAAATCGCGGTTGCTTATTACACATACCTTGCAGTAATTTACAAAAAAGGTACAGTGTACAACTATCCAGAAGCGCAAGCTATTGGATACAACGAAGGCCCCTCAAGAGGAGAAGCAATTGTTGCAGGAAATCCTTTTGAACATGAATACGTTAAAGGAATGTCTGACTGGCTCAGTTATCTTCCTACCGTAGTTTGTAATCCTCATCGAGATATCTAAATCAGACATCTCAAAGCCCGTTTTGCTTTCGCAAAACGGGCTTTTTATTTTTTCTATTTACGGTATTGACATTATCCCCTCTTAGCGATATTATCTAATCATCACCAACGGAAAAGTCGCCCCATAAGGTTTCGTCCTTATGGGGTCTTTTCTTTTTTATATTCTAATTTATTCTTAAGATTGTTCATGTACCTTAGGTATGGTCTGAATATCTTAATCTTAAATAAGGCAGAAAACTTGAGTTGATTTGGAATAATAATCACTTTAAGTTTTTCTTCCCCAAGAAGATATTTCACCAAACAGTGAAAATCTCCATCACCTGTCACAATTATCGCCTTATCGTAATTAGGATACTCAATCATTGACTGCAACACTAGCTCTGCATCACAATTTCCTTTTGTTTTTCCATCTTTGTATACTAAAGTCGGTTTAAAAATACAAAGATATCCAGCCTCTTGTAAAAATTTATATAAATCTTCGTTCCCATCTACATATCCAATAAACAAAAAAGCTTTTGACACACCATATTTATCTAAAAGATACTTACGGAAACGCGTAAAATCCAATTTCCAACCAAGAGATTGAATACTTAAGTTTAAGTTTTGACTATCAATAAATGCGTAATTGTTCTCTTTGTCCGTCATGTATTACTTCTTCCCTAGTTTTATTCCCGCTTTTAAAAATGCAGTGAAAATTGGGTGCGGTGAAACTGGGCGCGATTGGAATTCTGGATGAAACTGAGTGGCGAGGAAGAACGGATGTTTATCACGAGGAAGCTCCGCTATCTCCATCAGTGTTCCGTCTGGAGATCTACCTGAGAACACAAGTCCGGCTTCTTCTATTTGTTTGATGTATACAGGATTAACTTCATAACGGTGGCGGTGGCGCTCAGAGATAGTGTCTTGTCCATATGCACCGTGCGCGATAGTCCCCTTTATTAAATTTGCAGGATATGACCCAAGTCTCATACTACCTCCATAGTCTTTTTTCAAAAGCTTCTTTTTTTGATCAGGCATTATATCTATTACTAAGTGCTCTGGATTAGGATTTATCTCAGCAGTATTTGCATCTTTAAATCCCAAAACATTGCGGGCAAACTCTATCACGAGAAGTTGCATACCATAGCACAGCCCAAGATATGGAATATTATTCTCTCGTGCGTATTTTATAACATTAAGCTTTCCTTCAATCCCCCTCTCTCCAAAACCACCAGGAACAAGAATCCCATCAAATTTTGAAAGTTTTTTGAGACTAGCACCACCTTTCTCAAAATCCACCGCACTAAGCCATGTAAGATTTGGCTTCCTCCCTAGCTGGTATGCAGAATGTTTGATTGCCTCGATAACAGAAATATAGGCATCAGTAAGAACAAAATCCCCCGTATCAAAATACTTTCCAACAATAGCAATATTTATCTCTCCTTTTGCAGTCTTTGACTTTGCCACAAAACGCTTCCACTGCGTTAGGTCTGCTTCTTTGTTTTTTGCCTTGAGGTTTAACTTTGAAAGCATCTTGTCGCCGAGTTTCCCTCTTTCAAAATTAATAGGGACATCATAAATACTCTCAACATCAGGCGCAGAAATCACATCATCAGGAATGATATTACAAAAGACTGCAATCTTCTCGCGTCGTTTTTTATCTAATGGCTTTTCACTTCGTGCGATTATAAAATCAGGCTGTATTCCTGTGCCATTTAATAAACGTACGGCGTGTTGTGTTGGTTTTGTTTTCATCTCTCCAACTTTTGAAGGAATAGGCAAGTAGCTCACCATCATAAATAAAACACTTTCGGGATCTTTGATATGTAACATACGTGCTGCTTCCAGAAATAGAATGTTTTCATACTCTCCCACTGTTCCACCAATCTCAATTACAGTTACGTCGGCATCGGCCTTATCACTCGCTTTTTCAATTCTTTTGATTATTTCAAGAGGGATATGTGGTACTACTTGTACACACTTCCCTTTATATTCAAGGTTACGCTCCCTTTGTATTACTGTCTGATATACCCGCCCTGTGGTCATGTAATTATCCGTCGGGATTGTGATATTTAGAAATCGTTCATAATTCCCCATATCCTGATCTGTTTCGTCACCATCCGCTAATACAAAAACCTCGCCATGCTCGGTTGGATTCATTGTGCCTGCATCGATATTCACATAAGGATCTATCTTCATTGCAGTAACGGTAAGTCCACGGGATTGAAGTATTTTTGCAACGGAAGATGTTGTTACACCTTTCCCAACTCCGGAAATTACACCACCAACTACAAAAATATATTTGTGAACTTTTTTACTCATTTATATTATATTTTTAAATATCGCCTTACTGCCAAAAAGCTTGATGTCGCGCCGAGGACGACTCCAGACAACAAAAGTATTACAAATATTTGATTGAAATTGGTAACATAGTATTTAAACAGATCAATACCACCATAAAATTCTCCTGTTGCATTTTTAAGCCATGAGGTAAGCGGATAAAAGAGAGCCGTCGCAAGAAGCGCTGCGACCACACCATAGATAACCCCCTGTACCACAAACGGACCACGAACATACTTATTACCCGCCCCAACAAGCTTCATTACACTAATCTCTTCACGAGATATGTATATAACTAGCCTAAGAGTATTGAGGGTAATAAACACCGATACAAGAACCAACACCACCGTAATTATAAATCCAAATTTTTCTACCCCATTAATTATTTTTGACAATCGATCGATAACGACCTTGTTGTCATTATAATTTACTTTATTCACTATTCCGACTCCATTTGCCGAAAGCACAGCACTCTCTTTCAAAAAATTAGCTATATTTTCATACTGAGATGTATCATTTGCTTTTATGTTGAGTACGGCGGGTAGTGGATTTTCATCCAATTCACTTAAGACATCGAGAGTGTCTTGACTATTTTCATTGCGTTTGCGGAAATCTTCCAATCTTTGTTCTCTTGAAATATAATCAACATTTTTTACTTCGGAAAGCATTTCTAAAGAACTTTTTAGTGTTAAAATGTCATCTTCGGAAGCATCAAGATTGAAGTGAATATTTATATCGATTTTATCCTGAACAGTCGCAAGTGTAGACTGAAGGAATGCACCCATTAATATTGTTGAACCTATCATGGAAAGAGCAACCACCATCGCCAATATGGCGGACATAGAAACAAGCCCACTTCTCCAAAAGTTTACAAAACCTGATTTAATTATTCTTTTTGTGTCTGTCCAAAGCATAATTTATTTTTTATAAAACGTATCTACCATTTGAGTCGTCTCTTACTATACGACCCCCGTCCATTGTTATAACTCTTTTACCGAGTGAATCTATCACTCCTTTATTGTGTGTTGTTAAAAGTATTGTCGTACCCATATCATTTATCTTTTTCAATATCTGAACAATGTCATATGTGTTTATTGGGTCAAGATTACCGGTTGGCTCATCTGCTATTATTATGTCCGGTTGGTTTATTATAGCACGAGCAATGGCAACACGTTGACGCTCCCCTCCGGAAAGTTCATGCGGAAAGTTCCACATTTTGTGCCCCAAATCAACAAGCTCAAGCGCGTGTGGTACATCTGATGCTATTTCCTCATCACCCCTTCCTGCAACCTCCATAGCAAAAGACAGATTTTCGTATGCTGTTTTATTCGGCAAAAGTTTAAAATCCTGAAAAATTGTCCCTATTTTTCTTCTTAATTTTGAAATTTCTTTATATTTAAGAGAATGAATATCCGTTGATTCAAAAAAGACAGCCCCCGATGTGGGCTTTTCTTCTGCAAGCAAAAGTTTAAGAAGCGTTGTCTTCCCCGCGCCTGAATGCCCAACAATAGAAAGAAACTCACCAGGTTCAACTGAGAGATTTACATCTTCAAGCGCTATGGAATTATCTGAATATATTTTTGAAACTTTATCAAAATAGATCATGGTTTAGTAAATAGTTTGTAGTTAATTTAAATTACAATTCTTTTTCAGCTTCTATAAATTCATCTATCTCTCCTTTCTCTAAGACAGCATCTATATCACGAACTTCAACATTTGTACGATGATCTTTTACCATTTTATACGGATGTAGAACGTATGAACGTATTTGATTGCCCCATTGTATTTCTGTGGTCTTGCTTATATACATCTCTCCTTCTTTTTCTTTCCTTTCATCCTCTCTAAGTTTAAATAACTTTCCTTTAAGTAGTGCTAGTGCTTGTTCTCTATTCTGTGCCTGCGACCGCTCTGAATCAGAATGTGCTGACAAATTTGTAGGTATATGTACAATCCTTACGGCAGTCTCTCTCTTGTTTACGTTCTGTCCACCAGGACCAGAAGAACGACTAAACTCGATCCTCAGATCATCCGGTAATATTTCCACTTCGTCTCCTTTTTTAAACTTCGGCACCACCTCTACAAGAGCAAATGATGTATGACGCAGTTTTTTTGCGTTAAATGGAGATATGCGAACCAAGCGATGTACCCCTGATTCATTCTTTAGTGTACCATAAACACCTTTACCTTGTATTTCAAATGTTATATTGCGATATCCTCCGTGGTTGTTTTCATTCTTGTGTACTAGATATGTATCCCACCCACGATTATCTACATATTCAATGTACATATTATATAGAATCCTAGCGAAATCCTCGGCATCGTCTCCCCCAGCACCTGCAAGAATTGTCATCACGGCATTCCCTTTATCGTACTTACCAGCGCCAGAAAGTTTATCTTTCAACTCTCCTATTTCTTTTATCACCCCTTGTGCTTTAGTTTTATCAGACCAAAAATCCGTTGATTCCATTCTATGCTCAAGCTCCTCGATCCGCTCTTTGATATCTTCCATAAAGAGATTATATCAAAAATTGGGTACAATTTCAAAAAACCAACATAAACAGCACATTAAAACCTTTCGATATATCGAAAGGTTTTAATGTGCTGTTTATGTTGGTTTTTATCCAATTGAGCTAGAGCGGCGATATATATCCATTACTCTGCATCAAACAAACAGTCATCGTACAGATCCATACCAAATGAATCACGCACGAAATCTGTGAATTTTTTAACTGAATTATCAATAGCTGACTCTGACAGTTCCCACGCAACATGACTCTGCCACCATATCGAAAACTCACAAAACGCAAAATCGGTGCTGATGAGGTCATATCTAACAAAACCGAGGAATAACGCTCTTTGCAGAAAAAGCTCCGCGATACGAATATGCCTAATAACCGTCTTCTGTTTGAACTGTGTTTCTAAAAACTTTTCATATGCCGGCAATAACTCTTTCTCTATTTGCTTTTTGAAAGGCTCCTGTTCTTTTTCCATTTTAGCAAGCATCTTTTTAAATTCACTCTCACTCATCTGTGCACCACCAACACGTACGCGCATATTCGAATTGTCTTTTACAGGACTTGGGTCGTTATCCTGCGCCTCTTTCACCATATCGTATGGCGACTTGCCATCAAGTCCCTTGTGTGGAAGATAATTCCAAAAATCAGACCATATTTTTAACACCTCATTAAATTCATCTACGGATAAATTCTTCTTGGAAAAATGAGTTAACATTTTTGTCAGCAATCTATTATTATCTTCAATAGGACAGTTAAAAACTTCGTTTTCCAGCTCGTCAACATCCAACTTTTTATCAAGTTTATATTTTCGCAGAAGCTCCTTTAGAGCGCGCGCCACTTCTTTTTTGCTTTTTTTCTCCAACATAATTTTACTAACTAAACAATTTCAGGTTTATTTTTTGATTTTTAATAATGTTCCCAATATCTTGTTTGCTGAAATATACTTTCCCCTTGTACTTTATTTTTTCAAGCACGCCTGTTCTAATCAAAGTATCAATTTTGCCGGCAGTTAAGATTTTATTCTTTATTAAGTTCACTTTAGAAATATGATCTTTTTCAAAATCGCTCATCTGTTGCTTCAGAAACTCCTTTTTAGTAATAGGTACGGAAATCTTTATTGTTTTGTTATATTTTGATCTTGCTTTTGCCATTTCTAAATTTTAACACATATTTTCATAAGCAGTATTTCAGAACAGCTTGAGTCGCCAAGTGTAAAAAGCTTATTTTACACTCCCAATGAATGGCTCAGCCGGCTGAGCCATTCATTGGGAGTGCCTATTTGGGGGTATAAAACACATTTTGTCCGATTACGCCGTGTTGTGTCAGTTTCCCCTCCTTTTCCAGCTCATCCAGATACCGCTCCGCGGTGGCATCTGATACACCGAGGATTTTCTCAACATCTCCATTCTTCACTTTTCCATTTTTTCGCACAAAAGCAAGCACCTTGTCTTTATTTTCTTGCTTTTTCCTGCTCTGTCCAGGGATAGGTATTTTGTTTCGCTGTGCAAAATATGCTCCAAGCACAATTCCAGCGACAGCGACAATAATTAAAATTAAGTAGTTCATTTTTGTTTTCTAGAAAGGAATTTCTTTAGGGTCAACATCTTCGCTATCATCGGGAATATCAGGAGTCTCAATTACTTCATCTTCCTCAAGGTCTTGTTTAACTTTTTCAAATTCATTTTCTAATTTTTTAAGTTGCTTCCTGCTTTCTTTAATCAGAACAGCGCCTTCTTTGACCTTTTCAAGTCCTGTCTCAACATCTGCTTCTTCCTGCGTGTCAAACCAATCAACAATCTCTTGAAGTTTTTTTAATGAGTCTTTTAGTTTTGGTTTTTCTTCTGTTGCCATTATTTTAATGCTCTTAATTACGAAAAGGCTCCGTCGTGAGATTTCACAGAGCAAAGCAATTTGTGCAAAAACGAATTTTATCGTAGCAACGCTACCTAAAATGAGTTTTTTGTGCAAATTGCAAAGCTCTGGGGAATCGCAACAGGAGTGAGTTTTGTGATTGAGAGGTCTAGTCTTATCAACTTATAATATCTTCTATCTTAGACTTTATTTTACCATCAGAAATTTGAATATCAATCTCTTCTCCAATTTTAATTTGCTTTATACTTTTTAATATCTTGCCACGAAATGACACTATGCTATACCCGAGCTTAAGCTGTCTTGTTGGATTAAAAATTTTTAATTCTTTTTCTCTGTTATCCAAAGCGCTATCAGTCATCTCTAGCCATATTTTTATGTTATTTGAAAGAGTATCAGCATAAACATCAATGCTTTTCATCGCTTCTTTAATTTTATATCCAATTCCCGACAAAGACTCTTTAACGCTATATCTAAGTTTTTCAAATTTCTTAAAAATTAAGTCAAATTGTTTATTAAGTTTTACTGAAGATATCTCCAGATAACCACTTGCTCTAATTAATATATTCTGATACCCCTGTAAAATATCCATTTTAATAGAATCAAAACGATCTATGCTTGAAAGTATTTTTTGATATTTATAAAAAATATCTTTTTCAAATAGAGATACGCTACTCAAAGCTTTGTCCCACGACTCATCAAGAATACTCGTTACTGCGGTTGGGGTAGAAACAGCTTTATCGGCAACCAGCGACACAAGTGAAACATCTTTATCGTGTCCAATTCCACAAATTACCGGTATTTTAAATTCAGCTATTTTCCTAACCAAAGCCTCGTTGTTAAAAGCTTGCAAGCTTTCCAAGCTTCCACCTCCTCGGATGATTACTAAAACATCAATATCTTTGTCTTTAAAATAATCAACAGCAGATATTAAATTACGAACTGCGATTTTTCCCTCAACCCGCGAATTCATAAATTTAATATCATATCCATGCTTGCCAAGGTTGCTCAGAAAATCATTGATAACCGCCCCAGTCTCTGATGTAATCAGACCAATTTTTTCAGAAAATTCCGGAATCTCTTTCTTGGCTTCAATATCAAACAGCCCTTCTTTTTCAAGCATTTTCTTCAGTTTGTCGTAAGCTTTCTTGAGTACACCCTCACCAACTAATTCCACAGACAAAGTTTTGAAAGACAAGCGCCCTGAAGGCTTCCATATATCAGGCATACCGCCCAGTACAACCTCCATCCCTATTTCAAAATCGATTCCATTCAATTCATAATCACTTTTCCATATAAGACAGCTTATAATGCTTTCATCTTCAGAATCTTTTAGTGTGAAATAAACCACCCTATCCCTAATATCCAAACTGCTTATCTCCCCTTGTATGCGCGCTTTGTGTTTCTTGAGATTAAAATTAAGATAGTTAAGGTAATGACTTACTGTGTACGGCTCATTGCCTTCTTCAACATTTTTTTCGGGAGCAACAAGGCTTTCTCCCAAACCACCATCAACCAAAGATAATATATCGCTTCCATATTTCATAAACTTTTTTTCCTTTATCCCTTTTATGGAAATCAATTCCTCTTTTGTTTTTGGTTTAAGTAGGGCAATGGCTTCTACTGCTTCGTTAGACAAAACACGATAAAGCTCCACGCTCTCCTTTTCCGCGGCAGCCTGTCTCCACTCTTTCAATTTTTGCAATAAAGTAAGGTTCATTATCTACTAATTTGGATATCCTCATCATATCAACTATGCTTAATAACCTAAGCAAACAAACTCCGTTGCTCTGCTCGTTCTTTTATCGCCTCTTGTTTTAATTCTTTTTGATATTTAGCAAGCTCTTTCAGTGGCATATACCTGTCTGTAAGACCAAAAAATATTTCTTTTCCTCTCCGGTCTTTTTCTTCAATTATATTCACCTCCTTCAGAGGAGCAACATAATAACCTGAAATATTGGATTCTGCTTTTTTCAAAATCTTTGATAACTGTTTTTGACTTAAATAACTATCAGATTCTATAAACTTTTCTATTACTTCAATTTGAGCATTAGTCAATTTTAAAACGTTAGTTATTTCGTCCCAAAGAAATTTCCCAAGAAGAACCATTGCCTTTTCAACTTTTAGTGATTTACTAGATGAATCCAGTTGACCAATAATCTCTCGCACCGAAGTCATTATTGAACGAATATCTCCATTATATAAATCGTACAACTTGTAGATCACAGCATCTTCCACTGGCTTTGTATATCCACTAACTTCATCCGATTGCAACAACCGCATCCTATTATCAAACGCTTGTGCTATTTCGGTTTTTGACAAAGGCTTTATTTGTAAAGGTGTTTGATAGAAAATACCCTTAACTCTTTTCTGTGTACTAATAATATCTTTATAAAAGTTTTTTGGTCCTAAAAATATAAAATATACATTTTGCTTCTGGAGAAAATCCCTGATTTCATTAAAAAACTTTATAACTTTTTGTTTTGACTCCGCAGAATCCATAACTACATCAAAATTATTCGCATGAACTATTAACCCAGAATACTTATGCCCTCCTATTTCGTTATTAATAATAAAATCAAGCAACGATTGAAAATAACCTTCCAATATGGCTTCAGATAACTGCATCGGCTGTGTTGTACCACCACCTTTGGCAATGCTCCCGCCATACCCCATAACACTCGCCCCAAAAGACAAATCCAACGTCTGACTAACATCTACCAAATTAATCAGCTTTTTTAATAAGTCATCTTTTAATAAATCAGGTTCTCTCAATTTTATTTCTTGAAGAATAGAACCAATAATCTCAATGATAAAATTCTTTTTATTCAATAGGCGGTCATTTGCCTCTATCTCCCTACGAGCAGAAAACAACAATTTTTCTTTTTTATATTTCCAAATAACTTTTTGAAAATTAGCTAAACTTGTTTTACCAACACCAACATCACCACAAACAGTCAAACAGAGCCTGTCTTCAGCATTAAGCAAATTATCAATGAAATTGCGCTCATTCTCTCTTCCGACAAACGCATCTTCAATGGAAATATAGCCGCCCTCTACAAGAGGAGTAGTGTCATAGGGGTCTTTTTTTAATCCAAATTGCTGCCAACTTATTAAATTTGTCATGATATATTTATATATATAGATAATTAAATTTTTCCTATATATACTATAGTACCTTAGATACAGCCGTTTTTCAACTTATCCACAGTGAGTATATTCATTGTTTTTTCTATAACTTCAATTACTTTACTGTTTCTCTTCCTGCAACTCCTTACCAGCCGGAAACCACCTGATTTTCGGATCAAGTATTACATGCGGTGATTTTGGAAAGTCTTTTGGTATTGCCATGGTATTTTGGTTTTCTAATTATTTGTGTGCTTTATTATGGCTGAGCTGAGAGCGGGATGAAAGCCGAACAGCTTCGCCCTGTCGCTCGCGAGCGACGGGGCGAAGCTGCGAGATTTTCACATGCTCATGACTCGGCTAACGCCTCCCTGCACTACTGCTTGCAAGCCAAGGGAGCCTCGCTTGAAATTATAGGGTCAATACCCCGCCCTTCAGGGCGGATAAGCACGAGCGCTCCCTGTTTGCCCAAGAGTGTAGCGATTGGAGGCAAATAGCAGTACCCTTGTGGTGGAGCGAGTTCCGCAATACCTCGTGCCCTTAGTCCGAGGATCCTTTATGTTTGAACTCTCTTGGTATATTCTGTTAAAAGGCACCTGACACCTTTTATTTTAAAATCTGTTTTTATGAGGTTTACTTTTATGTTTTACACAAAGTCCAGATTCGCAAAACACGCCAACGATTTTTTTCAGCTCAGCATCATCTAAAATTATTGGCTGACTTTTAATAAACTGGACAAGATCATTCCCGCGAAGAATATGCACCCCTAGAACTTCTTTGCGATCGATATTAATCCGGGTCATTGAGGAGGTAAACACGACCAACGGAGAGACCCACACGCTCTTCTCAATTTTTGTTTTTATAAGCTCACTTATTGCATAAGCCTGCCCTTTTGCTTGCTTTAAAAAATCTTTCTTCTTAAACTTCCACCAATCTCGAGTAAGCTCAGACCCATCAAACCGAATAATTCCTCTATGGCTTTTTATTTCAACGGTGTAAACACCCGTCGGCCCAACAACCACAAAATCAATATCCCCCCACAATCTTTCTATTTCTTTGACACCCTGAAATACATGAAACGAATCTGGTAATTTTTTCAATAAATACCAAGCTCGCCCCTCCCCTGTGTGCCCTTTGTGAAAGTTATCCCGCTCTTTTGCGTAACGGTCCATCTTTGGCAAAATAAAGAAGTAAACAATTACATCAACAACCCAAAGTAAGATTGAGAACTCTAAAAGCCCTGCACGGTAAACAAAAGCATAAATAAGCACCGCTGCTATTGCTGCAGTAAGAGCCACAAAACCAATAATCGCATAGCAAAGAACCGTCTGCTGGTTTTTATTCTCCTCATTGATTAAATATTCACTTTGTCCTCCGTAAAAATGCGCCATAAATTAATTATTTTTCTCTACCAAACTCCTTCGCAAGCAAATACCTCTGGTATGATTCTTCA
>CAYSEK010000017.1:0-12222 GCA_964430255.1 uncultured Candidatus Saccharibacteria bacterium | reverse complement strand
CCCACTTCTCCAAGATAAAAAAGTTCTTTATTTCCCACGCAAAGCGTGGAAAATCATTTGGGGGCACGACCTTGGCGCCCTTCGGGCGCCTTCTGCGTCCGCCTTTGGCGGACACCAAGTTTGGGAAAACACCGAACTTGAAAACCTACTGCCGGACAGGGGCTCGAACCCCGATTACTGGTACCAAAAACCAGTGTCCTACCATTAGACGATCCGGCAATATATTATTGTACTTCACTTATACAATACCTTAGAAAATACCACAAAAAACGTGTTTTTTCAATTACTTTATCATCACCCTAAATGAGCACTGTCATTCCATTGCCACAAGTCCCATTTTCCTCCTTCTCTCATCCGTATATGAGTAATCCCTGTATTTTCTGTTTTCATGAATTTATTTATCTTCGCAAAAATTTGAGGTGTAAGCATCTCACCAAAACACATATGCGCAACCATAAATCTATAGAAAATCCCATGAGTTACAACTACTATATCTTCTTCTTTACGCTCCTCTATATATGATATTGCTCTGGTTGACCTGTTTTTTAAATCATCAAACCCCTCATCCCCTGGATGTGGTGATGCTCCCTCAAAGATAGCTTTCGATATAAGCTCATCTCTTTCTTTGAATTTTGGATCATTAAAACTCAAGCCAAACATATCTTCTGGTAACCCCCACTCCACAAAAAAATCAGACACTAGTAGTGGCTTATCGATTCGTTTGTGGATTTCTTGAGCAGTATCAAGTGCTCGCTTGTATGAACTTGTGATAACAGCATCAACTTTCATGATAGAAAATCGTTCTGCGAGTGCTTTAACTTGGTCAAGCCCTTTATTAGTTAGCGGAGCATTGCTACCAAGATACACTTCTGCAGTATTATTTTCGCCCTCGCCATGACGAACAAAATATATATTTTTTGTAATAGAATTAGTCATTTTTCTTTTAAATCTAGTTTTGCTTGAGCCATGCGAACTATAATTATACTTATATGTACACGGTATCATAGTTTGAATACTTTTCAATACTTTACTACCCTAAATGAGCGCTATCGTTCCACTGCCAAATCACCCACCTCATGTCATCTCTTAGTTCCATTCGTGTAATCCCTGTATTGGAAGATTTCAAAGTACGATCAATATTATTAAATACTGATGGAGTGAAAAAATCTTCTAAGCATATATACCCAAAAAGAAATCTAATGAATCTGCCATGACTCACGACAAGAATATTTTCTTCTGGACGATTTTCAAGATATTTTAACACAGTGTCCGCCCGTTTTTGTAATTCAGGAAATGTCTCTTCATTTGAATAACGGTCTTCTCCATTAGTTAAGAACTTTTCTTTCGTGACACGGGTAATCTCTTTATGTCGCTCTTCGTCATAACTCAACCCTATCGTTTCGTCCGGAAGCTCATATTCAACAAAAATACCCAGATTATCAACTACCGGTTTCTGAATGCGTTCAGCGATTATTTTTCCTGTATCAATAGCTCTATTAAATGAACTGGTGACAATAACATCAACCGGTATTTTGGTAAATCTTTCGCCCACAATATCAGCTTGTTTTCTACCTTTTTCTGTAAGGGTAGCATGAGCCCCTTTATGTATTCGATATGCGTTAGCATCAGTTTCACCATGCCTAACAAAATAAATATTCTTAGCCATTTGTTTCTGTTTTAATAAGCTTAACCAGCGCAAGTTCTAAAGGAAGCTCGGAGATAGATGCAAAGCGCATTTCATCTGATGCAATGAGAAGTTCTTTTATTGTCTGTGAGTTGAGATTGGCATCTTTGTTGGTTGCGATATCATTCAAGAAAGTAAATCCTTCTTCTGTAAACTCTTCTTTGATGCTGTCTTTCATTTCTTCGTTTCCTGCAAATCGAAGCAAAAGGATAGCGCGCAGAGAACGAAGTGTTAGCTTGAGGAACACAGACATATCAATATTGTTCTTGGATGCTTTTCGCACAGACAAAAGACCCTTGCTTATATCTTTTTCAACTATACCGAGTATTAAATTGTTGATGAGCTCAACTTTCGGTGCACCTGTTATGCTTTCCACTTCTTCAATCGATATCTTCTTATCACTTGAAGCTACAATTACTTTTTGTAATATCCCTTGAGTATCCCTGAAAGATCCATCGCCAAGCAAAGCTATTAGTTCAGCAGAAGCTGGCTCTACGGTAAAGCCTTCTTTTTTTGCAATACGTATTACTAGATCTTTTAGTATTTTTTGTGAGGGTTTCCTAAATTGAAATGTCTGACATCGAGACACTACTGTTTCGGGAAGTTTTTCTATCTCTGTCGTTGCAAGTATAAATATCACATGAGCTGGTGGTTCTTCCAGTGTCTTCAAAAGTGCGTTGAATGCTTCTTTTGTTAGCATGTGTACCTCGTCTATGATATACACCTTATGCTTTGAATCAAAAGGCATTGTTCGCACAGATTCTCTAAGCTCACGTACGTCATCTATCCCTCTGTTTGATGCGGCATCTATCTCATATAGATCATTGCCCGAACATCCAATTTCACCGGCAAGTATTCTTGCAATACTGGTCTTTCCTGTACCCCTAGAACCCGCAAAAAGGTATGCGTGAGCGACTTTATCCATTTTTAAAGCACCTTGTAGCGCATTTACGATATGGTCTTGCCCTAGTACATCTTCAAATGATGCTGGACGGTATTTTCTATACAGAGCTTGTTCAGACATGGTATGTATTATACACAAAAACACACCCAAAGAAAAACCGCCCAAAGCTCTTGCGGAGCTTCGGGCGGTTTTTACTTTTCTATGATCTAGATCTACTCAGTTGTAGGTGCGTCCTCGCCTACAGTACACTGTGGGCATTTACCATCTACCATCTCTACATCATGTGTTGAACATTTTTCTGCTTCCATAAAATTATATTTAAATTAAGGTGAATAAAGCACGACCTTGTACTTATATTAGACTTCTCTGTCCATAATAATCAAGAAGTCCTTCCTATTTTTTGGTTTTCTTGGCGGCTTTCTTTGCAGGTTTCTTGCCAGCCTCTTTGCTTATCTCTTTCCATTGCTTTTTAAGTTCCTTAGCGAGGTCTTCCGCTTCTTTTGTATTTACAGTCTTTAATTTCTTATACTTCTTTGCAACAGTATCAACGATCTGCTTATAATCCGCCTCATCAATATTCTTCATCTTCTCCATCTTCTCAAGCACCTCTCCTTTAGCTTTTAGCGTCCAACCTTTTACACTCTTGCGGTTCTTTGTCGCGTTCTTACTTCCATAAAGGAAATATGTTCCAGCTGCTGCAGCTGCTGCAAGTGCAACCACACCAAGACCTATACCTCCACTATTTTTCTTTGTTGTTTTTCTTTTTGTTGCCATTTTTATTAAATTAAACTTATAATTATTTTACTCCTTTTTGATCTTTGCTTTCACTTGTGTGGCAGTTGCCTTCTTACGGCAAGATGCTCCTACACCTTTACTGCATCTCATTGTAATGAATTGCAAAAACTTCTTTATCTTTTCTCCCAAGCTAGACAGATCACTCAATACAAAAATACTTTCTTTTTTTATTACATCAGAAACATCTTTTACGTTTTTCAAAATGCGAACAACGTACCACAGTATTACTAAAATAAATACCGTGACTACTATAACTGCGATAGATGTAATAAAAAAGAATACATCCGACTGAATTAAGTTTTCCATAACGATAATTATATTACAATCAGATTTAGGTGCAAACTCACTTTTCCCCAGCAAGGAATAAAAGGTGCTAACTTTGAATTACCCTCTGTTAATTTATCTATTTGAGAAAATCCTCCACAAGAGATTCCACCTCAGAAGAGTCTTCCGCCTCCATTAGTTTTACTCTTAGCTCTTTAGCGCCACCAAAGCCTGTCACGTATGCTTTGTAATGTTTTTTCATTACGGCAAAGTTTTTGTGACTGCAAAGTTTTTCAAAAAGTTTTGTGTGCTCTACCATTACTCGTAGTTTTTCAGGGACGGTTGGTGTGTGAGGTGTGCCGGCAAACAACCACGGATTGCCAAACACCGCACGTCCGAGCATCACACCATCTGCACCGCTCTCCTGTGCTCTCTTCCGTGCATCGTCCAAATCTTTCACATCACCGTTACCAATGATAAGAGTACTGCTTCCCATCTTGTCTCTTATTTCTACAGCGCGAGCCACTTCCTCCCATCGTGCCGGTACTTTTGACATTTCTTTTCTTGTACGCACATGCACAGTTACTACTGCCGGCTCTTCTGCCAATATTTCTGGCAACCAAGTATCTAGTTCATTTTTGTTATATCCAATACGAGTCTTTACAGACACTGGCACATCCCCCGCCCCCCGCTTGCACTCCCTTATTATCTCTCTCGCACGCTTCGAGTCTTTCATGAGCGACGCCCCGGCTCCTTGTTTCTCAATAGTTCTATCTGGACATCCCATATTGATATCAATACCGTCATACCCGAGCTCCGCAACTAATTTTGCACTCTCGTAAAAATGCTCGGGTTTACCTCCAAATATCTGCGCCACAATAGGTCTCTCATCTTCCGAGTATTTGAGGTCACAAAGTAAATGTTCTCTACCTGCAGACAAAAGACCATCACAAGAAACAAACTCAGTCCAAAACACATCCGGACCGCCATTTGGTTTTCCATGCTCGCTGTATTTCGCAATGATCTGCCTAAAAGCAATGTCAGTGACATCTGCCATCGGCGCCAATACAAAAAACGGTTTTTTAAGACTTTGCCAAAAATTCTTTTTCATAAATACACATGACAGAATACGCTACAATACTACGTTTAGTCAATGTGCTCCATCCTTAGTATCCATTGACATAGATACATAAAACGTTAGTATCAAATTAGAATAGTATTTTAAAAAAGGAGACTGATATGAAAAAGAGTGCGCCACCCAGAAGAACATGGCTTCTTTTTACTCTTTTAGTTACTGTTGCCTTGTATGTCCACTTAACACTACAACAGAGGCAGAAAGCAGAAGAATAACGTTTGCATCAATTAGACGTAGTAGTATGTGGAGATGTTGCAAGGTCGCGAGATGCTAAGAACGACCCAATGTCCGCACAAATTGCAATTAGTATTGGGGCTTCACTCTTAAGATCACTTAACCCTGAGCTAAGAATTCGTGGTATGACATATTTCCAACTGGGAATATGTCTTGATCTTGACATGTCCAAGAAGAATCTGGAAACATATCAAGTCCATAACAAATAAAAGCATCTAAAAGAAACACAATGGTCCAGTCTTCTATAGACTGGACCATTTTTTTAACAACACCCCGCCACAATATCAAGGTTGAACCTTGATATTGTGGCTCTTTAAAATTATTTTAAATCCTCCGCACTAAATTCAAATTTAGTTCCTTGTTGTATCTCCCCGCTTATCAATTTATCAGCAATGCGTTGTTCTACCTTCTCTTGTATGGCACGTATCATCGGACGTGCGCCAAATGTTGGATCATATCCCTCCCGTGCAATATAATTCACCAGCGCATCATTAACAACAAGGTCAACCCCTTTGTCACGCAATCTCTTCCTTAATTTCTCAAGCATAAATCCTGCAATTTTTTTTAAATTCTCTGCACTAAGGGGATGAAATAACACAACGCCATCGAAACGATTCAAAAGTTCAGGCTTAAATCTCCCTCTTTCAATAATTTTTGAAACGAGTTCACCTTTCATTTCTGAGATATCTTCTCCTCTCTCCAGTGCCTCCCATATCAAATCACTTCCAGCGTTTGAGGTGGCGATGAATATTATGTTCCGAGCATTTACTCGCTTGCCTTTCATGTCAGAAAAGAATCCTTCATCCAATATCTGTAAAAATAGATCATGAACGTCCGGGTTTGTCTTTTCAAACTCGTCCAGTAGAAGTACTCCGTATGGCTTCTCACGCAAGATGGTTGCCAAGGTTCCAACCCTACCACCCTCAAAAGACCCTATCAATCGAGATAGCGCATCACCTGTCTGATATTCTGACATATCAATACGTGAAATTGCCGTCTCGTCACCAAAGAAAACATGAGCAAGAGCTTTTGCGGTTTCTGTCTTTCCAACCCCCGTGGGTCCAATAAACAAGAAAGACCCTGCAGGTTTTTTAGGATTCCTTACTCCAGTTCGCGATCTACGCATCGCACTACTTACCAAAGACACCGCCTCATCTTGACCAACAACCCTCTGATGTAATGCATCTTCAAGATTCATTAGCTTTTCACGCTCTCCTTCTTCTATTTCACCAACCGGAACATGAGTTTTGGTACGTACAAGATCCCACACGTCTTCCTTCTCTACCAGTATCTTTTCCTTCTGCACCATCAGTGGAGTTAGCTCAATCAATATATCAATTGCCTTTTCGGGCATTACTCCATCAGGAAAATAATTTTCAGCACTTGTTATTGTTTCAAGTATCGCCGGATATGTAAATATTACTTTGTTTCTTCTTTCCAATTCCATCGCAGAATCTTCCAGTACACGAATCAATCCTTCTTTGCTTGGTTGTGTAATCATTATTTTTTCAAACCTTCGCATTATCGCGCTATTTTGCTCTATCTTCTGATGGAAATCATCAACACCACTTATTACAATCACTTGAAAAGAAGAAGATGACAGGTAAGGATCTATGATACCGACGATGTCACTCCCCAAAACATTTGCGCTAGTGATAAACGATGCAAAATTATTTATAACCAAAATTATATTCCCTGCCGACACCACTTGATTAAAAATTTTGATCAACTCCTCTTCGAGAACAGATTTTGATTTTGCTGCTGCGATTATTAGATCAGTATCCAGTATTACAACTCTTTTGTGTTTTAACTGCACTGGTGCTGTTTCTTTGGATATTCTTCTTGCGAAATTATAAACTATGTCCATTTTACCCACACCTTCTTCCCCGACAATAATTGCATTTGCTTCTTTTGCCCTAGAGAGAATCAACTCCAATTGATTCAATTCATTCTCGCTTTTAGCTACACCACCAACAGAAACAGTACCGCCAGAAAATACTGAAGTGCTATATCTATCCAACAAATATGTTTGCCCATACGCCCAATCCTCACCAACAGGAGCCACCCTGCCAAGTCTCTCTCTGCTCCACCATTTTTCTTCATATCGCTGTGCTTCTTTCATTCGTCCTATCCATCTTGCTGAGCCCACAAATTCATTTTCTTTAATACCAATTGAAAAAAGGAAATCGGCAAACTTTTTGTCTTTTTCCAAAACAAACCTCACAAGACCCTCGAGAGTTTTTGGTTTGTCCTGCTGTGCATCAAATAGAGACATAGTATCCATACGGTCTCGGTTTTTCAAAAAATTCTTTATTTCAGCTACCGAAATCCCAACACGTAGCAATATGTCCTTACCCACAACGGAAGAAAGCAATGTTTTTGATATATCTCCTTTTTTAGTTCTATAAAGAATTAAAACTGTCTCAAAATCAAATTTTCTTTTATCTTTTAAGTAGTATGATCTGAAAAATAATTCCATCATAAAAGCAAGCGCCCAAAGAGGAATCAATATCAATAAAATACCAACGGCTTTTGGCAGGATCGTACTTACTATAGAGATGGTTTCTGTGTCTAAGTTAACACTTCCTCCCATGTTGCCACTTAAAACAGCATAAGAGACCGACACTATAACAATAAAGGTTAAAGCTAAAATGCCTTCTAGTTTATATATACTATGCCGAAAAAAGTGCGGGAAGAATTTTTCCAAAATAATTATTGAGTACAATCCGCTTTTCTTTATTTGTTCTTTTGTTGTTGTCATTTTTATTTAAACAAAAAAGTTATTCCTGAAATAAGAGATAACATGATAAGCACCGGTGCCAAAATCCAGACCACAAGAAAGATAATACCGGCAAAGAAAACAAAAATAATTGAAGTAATCCCAACGGCAATGAGTACCACCCTAAAGAAAAACCCAATAATTCTCATTATGATATTTACCACTAAAGCAGAGAGGATATCCTGCATACTGAACCCAATACTTTCACGCTCTTCACGCATCTTTTTCCATGGAGAAAATAAAGTACGCAGTAAAACGGGTATTGAAAAGAAATGGTAAAAAAACCAGAAAAAATTACCCCAGATGCGGAACGTGTTAACAAATGCGGTACTGTAGTGCCACAAAAAATAATTCCCTATCAAACTAAATATAGACATAGTTTTATTATACAATAAATATGATATCACCCAAAGATTCAAAAAAACCAAACACACTTTTTAAACGGTCCCTCTAAATTGGAGAAGGTATGACATTTCTAAATTGCTTTGACACGTATGTTTTAAAAAAAGAAACCCCGCACCAAAGGCGCGGGGTTATGTTAAGATATTACTTAACACTTAATACAACTTATTTCTATCAACTGCCGTCCACCCTGTCCACACGCCTGTATCAGGATCGTAATAGGCAGTGTAACGCAAGAGGCGGTTTGATATATTGGTAATTTGATATATCCATCCATATGTTTGATTGACTGTAAACGCCATCTGCCTGAGTTCCCAACTTGGATCCCAACTGAGGTTTTCCTGATATGACTCACTGAGAACGTCCTGAAAACGAGAAAGACTATCCTGCGATGCAGTATACACCATATCCGAACGAGCGCGGTCAGCTAGAAAACCATTACCAGGAATTGTTATGATTAGATTAACATTTGGTACCAATGCCCAAATATCATGCCAAACATATTTCCCAAAGAAAACCTTGTCCAGAGAGCTGTATTGTTGCCAAGCGGCGCCATCCCACCATTCCATTACTTCATGGATAATATTACTAGCAGCAGCTTGTTGCAAAGTATACTTATTTCCTCCGTATTCAATGTACGTAGTTGAAGAAGGTGCGTTATCGTCAGCATAGAAGTAATTCCAAGCGCCTGAAACAAGAGCTATCGGCGTATTGGGATTATTCCTGTCGTCAACAAACAATGCCGGCGGAGTGTATTTGAGCGCATCCGTTACGGAGAGCTGATTATATCCCACTATCGGAGCATTCATGTCCGTCAACATACCCCAGTGCAAATGCGCAAGTATCGTTCCTGTATTTCCTATCTTAGCAATGACGGTACTGTTTCTGTAAACAGGATTGGTTACACTCACCGATATATCATTCAAATGAAAGTACACACTTTTTACCTGTTTTCCATTTGGGAGTGTGTAAATTATGGACAACCACTTACCGCGACTACTGTCTTCTCCCACTTCATCTACAATCCCATCCGCGATAGCGTAAAGATCGCCATTAAGGTCAGTGTTTCCCCCGCATACCCCATTCCAATCTTCACCTACATGATAGCCATTAAAGGTGTAGTTCACTTCCGTGTGATATTGATCGGGTGCGTTTTTGTAACCAAGCCCTTCTGAACAAGGAGGATTCCACACTTGGCCATCTTTATTAAACGGCCATTGGAACTCTCCTGCCGTTTGTGCAAACACATTTGAGCTAACAAGTGTTACTATTACCATACATACCGTTGCAACAATATTTCTGATATTCATCAGTCATACCTCTCTAAGTTATATTTATAAAAGAACAAAGTCGGTTGCTAACCAACCGACTTTGAAGTACTAACATACTTTTCTTTTTTTACAAAATGTGGATTACTCTGTAAATTTGAACGAGAGGAGGATTTGTTCCAGTTCTTGTTGAAAATACCCAGATGGTAAGTCATTGAATTCAAAAGTTTTATTTTCGTTACTAATGACATACGTCTTAAAATTAAACAATTTATCCTCAAAAAGCAGAGTTCCAAAAAACTGCGTAATTATTGCATTGTTCACATATGATATTTTTTTTGTATAGTTAATACTAGGCGCTCTAGAAATTATCCTATCATATGTATTTTCTAATGAATCTTCATAAGCCAAAAACCAAACGCCTTCATCAGCACCCTCTCCCCATGGAGGATGAAAGGCAATACGCCTATCATAACCGTCAAATTTACTAAAATCTTTTACTTCCCAATCTCTCGGATATCTCACCTCAAACCCAAACTTATCATTGCGATACACCTGCCAGTCAGAAGTATCTAGCGCATTGTTTGGAAAGGCTAATTCTTCATATTCCTGCATTTCTACTAGAGTTGGCATATCTTTATCATTTGAATTTGAAACATACGCAAAAACAGCCACCCCAAGTAGCGCTAAAATTATTAAAATTGTAATGATTTTTTTGTTCATTTTTTTGTTGTTTCTAAACACAAAGTCGGTTGTCAATTAACCGACATAAATTACAATAACACATTATTGCTTTTTTGCAACAAAAAATACGGTAACCATTCACACCCCTTATCCACATCCCGCCACTGGGTATTTACACCAATCGCAATATAATTGATGCAATATCAAACTCATTATCTTAACTAATACTTAAACAATACCTTACCGTCGAACCGAAGGTCTATATATTTTAAACCTCCAAAGATATCTTTTTTACCACTTTCTGCTGTCTTTGTATCTATCGCCGAGCGAAGATTGTTCCCTTTCACCGAGGTCCAACCTCGGTGAAAGATTTTCTCTCTGAAAATCAAAAAACATTAAACGTTGGACGTCTAGTGTTTTTTGATGAAAATGAAGTTTAAAACTTAATCTATCTGCGGAAAAATGAGAAGAGTCCCTTTTTTTGATGTAATTTGTAGTTTTTTATGGCGATGATGAGGAGCGAGATGATGAGGAATGTTCCTGCCATAAACATACTGGCGAATTCTCTATCAACTAAACACCCTCCCATTATGCCAAAACCTCCTCCGCAATCTGACGGTGCGAGGTAGATAAGAAAAACGGATAATGGCAAGAACCAACTGGCAAAATATATTCCCCATGTGTGGAATACTTCTTTGCGGAGGAAGAAGAGGATGAGGGAGATTGTTGCAAGAGAGAGATAGTAACCCTAAAGGTTGACCTATTCCACCGAGAGGAATAGGTCAACTATACTGTTCGGGTTCACATATGCCATAAGATTCTGGATGAGAAAAAACTACCCCAACAACAAACCCAACAACAGATAAAATAAATAAACCTCCTATAATTTTTCGATAACTCATATATTTATTATACTATCTTTTAATCTTTTCAATATCCATGCGTCTTTGGTTGAGATCTTGTCTTTGTCCTTATAATGTTTACCGAAGCTGAACCTCGGTAAACATTCTTCTCTTTGAGAATCAAAAAAACACTAGACATCAACGTCTAGTGTTTTACTAAACTATCAGACATAAGCGTCTGATAGTTTTACTACCTTCTCAATTTCCAAAATTTTATTACGATGATGAGAAGTGAGATAATCATAAAGAGACCGGAGGTGAACATGGTAACTCCCTCTCTATCAAAACCCATTGAGAAGCCGAAGCTTCCGTCTGAACTGGATGGTGCAATAAAAATTAAAAATGTCGCAAGTGGTATGTACCAAATGCCGAACTTTTTCCATGCGTTCCAAACTGCCTTTTTTGTGAAGAGAAGGATAAGGAAGATTATGAAGAGAGAGAGAGAGCCAAAAAATAATGGCTCCGCCCAAAGTTCGGCTTTTCTTATGCAAGCATAAGAAAAGGACGAAGGACAAATTCCGAACTTTTCTGATAGTCCTAAAATTACAGACACAGAGAAGACACCAACTGTACTACTTATATATATATATAATTTTTTCTTATAACTCATATTTACATTATAACAACAAACTCTTTATATCTTCAATAATACTTATCAACATCCATGCATCTTTGGTCGAGATCTTTTCCTTATCACCATCATGACTCCTCTCTTCTTTGTGCTTTTTATGGTTGTTTTTTTCTTTCTTGTGTTCTTCTCCTTCTTCTTTGCTATCTTCTACTTTAAGATTTTTCTTTACCTCTTTCTTTAATTTCTTGATAATTTTACTTAGATGCTTTGCCGTTTTTTCTGTTCTGTCCCGTTGTAGCTCTTTTTTTACTTTTTTTAGTTTTTTCAATATATGTTTTTCAAGCCCTTTGTTTATCTCAAGACCACTTACTATATTCTTCAAAATATCAACTGATACCAAAACATCATTATCTTCATCACCCGTCAAAGTAGCATCTGATATTCCATCTCCGTCAATGTCAACTGAGAGCTCTGGAGTTGTATCAAGATTTTGAACAGTTAACTTAACTTTAGTTGCAGGAGAAACTGAAATATTTTTGTATTCAACAGAGTTCAATACTTTGTCGCCAAGTACTTCTTGTATTTCAAATGTGAATGTAC
>CAYSEK010000016.1:0-12796 GCA_964430255.1 uncultured Candidatus Saccharibacteria bacterium | reverse complement strand
TCTTAAGTTCCGAAGCGATAGCTTTGGGGCTTTTTTGTTTGCGATACGAGTGCTATAACACTTGACAAAACAGTGATATCAGCGTAGGATATAAGCAGTTATAATCGTACTTTGATTTTTTTCTTACAATTCTGATGGAGAGATAATGATGAAAAATATTGATATTATTAGGGTGATGTCTTCTTTGAAGCGTCTTAAGCCAATGCAAAATGTTGCGATGCGGTTTAACGAACAAACAGGATTAACTGGGCTTATGCATCTTCGTGCGCTGATGGATGAAAATCCTACAGTAAAGGTTTCTTGTATTGATAGAACTGTGATGGACGCAGTAATCTCCACTCAGCAACGGGGGGCAATGAAAAATCGTATCTATCGTGTAAGTGGTTTTTACTTCGTTAAAGAAAAAATACTTCGCGATATTCTAAAAGATGTCGATGCTGTATATGTTGATAATATTGGGATAGAAGGCATTATGTCTGAAAAAGTGAATATTCGTGAAGAGGTTGCGAAACGGATATCAAACGCGGTGTTTACGCCAAACTTTATAAAAGAAATAAATGAGCGGGGCTTAAACCCAGAAGTTTATTTAAGTGAACTTCTGGATGGTACTCCATCTCTGCAGATTGATCTCTTTATGGATGGTGGTATTGTAACATCATTAACTTTGGATGGATTCAGTGGCAGGATTGCTGTTGATAGTGTTTTGGGCGATGATCTGTATGTTGCACCAGGACAGTTTCAACAAATGGTTATGGAGGCTGTAGAGCAAATCATGGAACGTGTAACCGCGTAAGAAAAAACAGAGAGTATAACAGCACTAGACCTTCGGGTTCCTGGTGCGGTTTTTTTTATTTGTATTATTGATAAAATATAAACAAATTTAATAAATATATTCACCTGTTGAGTTTTATTTGCTACCCGCAATTATATCCAAAACATCTTGAGCTGAAGATTGCCCAACCATTTCTTCAAAGAAAGTTAAGTGGTTTAATTTCCAAAGCATTATAACCACAGAGACGATAGAGGTTGCAAAAGCTGCTTTTATTATTGATGACAAAAGAGCTCCGTAAGAAGGAATTGATGATACAGTAAGTATCAAGATTGAAGTTAAAAATATTACAAGTAACCATTGGAAGTGTGGAACTTTTTCTTTGTATAAAGCGATAAGGTTCTTTCTTATTTTCTGCATTTCTCCAAGTCCAAAAAATGCTCTTGATGCAAAAGCATTTTGCGCGGGATTTAATTCTCCTGTTTCTGTATATTTTACAACCAGATTGTTTGTATCTGTAAGGGTTGTTGTCTTTTGTGAAAAATAAAAATCCCAATCTCCATGCGCTGTAATTGCTGAGTAATGTTTTTGCAATATTTCTGCAAATTCGGCTTGAGCTTTATCTCCAAATACACCAATGGATCTGTACAGAAATGACATATTCCCGTCAAAATCAGTTACCTTTGAGATAATTTGTCCATAGCGCGTAGCTTGTCTTGAGATAAAGAATCCTACAAGTGTCGCAAACAGGAAAATAGTTATTGAAATAAAAATTGTATCAAGTTCTGGTAGATAAACTGGGGTTAAATAATATACAAGTAAAAATAGAATGAACACCAATGGTACAATATACAGAACTTTTTTTATTTTCATATGTTTAATAATGTTTAATTAACTTTTAAAATATTTCTCATATATCTTATCATATTCGCCACTTTCTTGTAGTCTAATTATTGCTCGATCTATTTGCACCAACAATTCGTCGCTTCCTTTGATTTTTGGCAGTACAAATGCATACGCTTGTCTTGCGAATGTTCCGCCAACCAAGATAAAACCTTTTTCTTTCATTTGGTCTTGCAAGATTGGCAGATCTGCAACCACCGCATCTATGGTTTGGGTTTTTATAGCTTCATATGCTTCTTCAAGATTTTCAAATTCAACTACATCCCCATGCCTTGCTTCAACTGCCCCTTTTGCCGTTGTTCCTTTCTTAATACCAATTTTCTTATTTGCCAAATCGTCTGCTGAAGAAATTTTTGATTTCATTTTTGTGAGTGTTAAAGAAGCACTCACTTGTCCAATATATAGACCAAAAATAGCAAGACCAAATAAAATTGAAAATACACCAAACACTCTACCAACAAAAGAGACTGGGGATATGTCCCCATACCCAACAGTACTAAAAGTTACGATACTCCACCAAAATGCTTCAAATATACCTTGTGTGTATTTTTCAGATACTGATATCCCTGACTCTATAAACCAGTATACATGAGCAGTAATCAAAGCAAATAAAACAAGAATAGTCAGCACAATCATTGTTTGTTTAGAAAAAACGCCCTTAAGTAAATCTTTTATGGAAAATGACTGCATTGGCACGGTTGCAATCCCAAGACCTGTATCTAGAGTAAAGAATGACATACGAAGTTTTTTTGCTCGGTCAATAGTACGAGTAATTCCAGCCATTGCAATATCATGTGCTCCAGTAGATGTCTTAGTCAGTAAATCAGAAAAGTCTTTATTCTCTATATATTCATATTCTACATTTAAATCTTGAGCTATCTTTTCCCAAAGTTCAATTTCAAATCCAGTCCATTTTTCATCTTTTTGAAAAACCACGGGTCTGAAATTGTGTACTCCTATTTTTAGTTTTTTATTTTCCAGCATATAAATAATAATAGCAAAAATTTTTCATATTTACTACTTAAAAATGAGCTTTATTTATAAAAAATAAAAAAATCGCCATTATTTACAACGGCGATTTTACAACTATTCTTCACCTATTTTTCTAGTTGCATTCTATATATTTTTTATATTTTAGCGTGGCTACAATAACTAACGCCACAATAAAAAATGCTGTGTACATAGCAATCACATTCAACCCATCATTTTGGTTAGAAATTGCTCTCTCCGCCGAATCCATCCCAAAAGTCGGAATGTGTCTGTAAAATATAACTACAGTCAACCCAAACATCAGTGAAATTACTCCAGCAGTTACAACTGCTGTAATACAGTGACCTACGATATTAAGAAATTTTTTCACTTCACACCTCCAGTTTTTATTCAAATATTAATAACTTAACTGGATAAAGCCTACCACGAAAATTACTAAATGTAAAGAGTCTGTCTCATAATAATATCGGGGAGCAAATAATATTCAATAGATGTAAAAAGTACAATCATAAAGAGCCTTTCCGCTCCTCTGACAAGAGGACGCCAAAAACAGAAAATCTTTCATTTCCTTTTTTGATTTAAAAAAAATGGGGGGGGCGCGAAAAAATACCACTGAAATTTTCACTATACACCTCCAGTTTTTGGTTGAAAATTATGAGTTTGAATAAAACATGCCATAAAAGTATCTACATGTAAAGTACCTCAAGCGAGATTTAAGAAGTTGTATAATTTGGATTCAGAATTATTGCATACTTGATGCATTAAGAAGAGTTAATTTATTTATAGTCGTTGTTGAAAATAGATTCTAACTTGGTACAATAATTATATAATATGTTACAAATTTTAAAAAGTATGCTCTGGGTAATTGTATTAGTATATCTTGGTTTTGGGGTATGGATAACTGTATCCGCGCGGAATATAATCTATTATCCAGATTATCCGACAAGAAGCGATTTCTATGATTGTCCTGCTTTTGATGACAGCGAGAAGATGGACATAAAAGCCACGAGAGCCTACTACAAGCACGTAGGGGAGAAGATTGTCGTGGTGTATCATGGCAACGCCGGAAGTGCGTGTGACAGGGAGTATTTAAAAAGTGTTTTTGACAGCCTTGGTTATTCGTATATTTTTGTCGAGTATGCTGGATATGGAGGTAATGGTAAAAACCCATCACGTAAGTTGCTTTTGAAAGATGCAGAAAATATTATTTCTTTTTTGAAGACAAAAAAATACACGGGAACAGTTTTATTTACCGAGAGTATTGGTTCTGGGGTTGCAAGTTTCCATGCATCGCTTTTGCCACCTGATAAGATGTTTTTTATCGCCCCTTTTGATAGTTTAGTGAATGTTGCAAGGTCACATTATCCTGTATATCCTATATCTTTGATGGCAAAATTTTTAGATGAGAATTATAACAACGTGCCTCTTCTCCAAGAATATAATGGAGGATTGTTAATTATTCATGGGACAAAAGATAATATTATTCCGTTTCAAAGAGGGGAGATGTTGTTTGAAAAAGTTCCCACTGAAGACAAGCGCCTTGTTGCTATAAAAGGTGCGGGGCATAATGATATCTATAATTTTGAAGAAACTAAAAAAGCGATGATTGATTTCTTGAAATAGACTCCAAGTAACAAAAAAACTACAGAAATTATTCTGTAGTTTTTTGTTTTATTTTGTTGTTTGTCTGTTTTATGCTTTCAAATATGCGTAGATATCTTCAGCTGCTTTTATTGCATCACCGACTGCAATATTATTTTGATGATATTTTATATTTGTACAGTCTCCTGCTGCCCAGATGCCTTCTGCAGATGTTCTTTGTGTCCATGGGTCTATTGTTATCTGATTGTAGTCATTTAGGTCTACTAGGTCTTTTAAAAACTCTGTTGTTGGTATTTGCCCTATCTCTACAAATATTCCTCCTGTTGACAGTTCTATCGTTTCTCCTGTTTTAATGTCTTTGTAGACTATTGCATTTACCATTGTTTCTCCCTTTACTTCAAGTATTTCAACATTTGTGATAGCTTTCATTTTTGGATCACTGAGAACTTTTTCTACTGTTATTGGTGCGGCTTTGAAATTATCTCCGCGGTTAAGTAGTGTAACAGTCTTTGCATACGCAAGGAGTTGTGATGCAGTTTCAAATCCTGCATTTCCTCCTCCTACCACAACTACATCTTTCCCCGCAAAAAGTGGACCATCACATGTTGCACAATAAGTAAGTCCTTTGTGTTCAAACTTATCTGCGCCAAGAGCGTCTAGTTTTCTTCTGTGGCTTCCTGCTGATGCTAGTATTGTTTTTGTCTCATATTTTTTCCCGTTTTCTGTTTCAATTTCAAATCCATTGTCTGTTTTTATTACTTCTGTGACTTTTTCTCCTTCTTTTATTTCTAGTATGTCACCCGCATATGCTTCTACGTGTTTTTTAAGGTTTTTTGTAAGTTCTGTTCCTGATATTGAGACAGTACCGATCCAGTTTTGTATGTCTGTTGATACTTTGGATTGTCCGCCAAATTCATAAGCAAGAAGCATTGTTTTTAATTTTTTTCTAGCTGCATATACCCCCGCTGCCGCTCCTGCAGGACCACCTCCAATTATTATTAGTTCATACATAATTTTATCTATTATTTGTTAAATTAAAAACCGTGCCACTATTGTAGCACGGTTTTTAATTTAATCTCAAGAAATTAAATTCTTATCTTTTGTTTCTTCTTAAGAATGCAGGTACTGCGCTCCAATCATCTTCATCCTCAATTTCCTCTTCTTTTTGAGTGTTATTTAAAAGCCCGTTGTGTATCTCTTTTTTCTCTTCTCTTTTTTCCTCCTTTTTACTTTGGTTTTTAATTAGTGTTTTTTGAGCAGAATTATCTTCAGGGAAACCAGAAGCAATAACAGTTATCTTCAGTTCGTTCTTTTTAAGTCTACTGTCTTTTATTGCACCGAATATTACTTTAGCATCAGTGTCTATCGATTCTGTGATTATTTTTGCTGCCTCTTGTATTTCATGCATTGCCATGTCTTCTCCTCCTGCGATTGCAAATAGCACCCCTTTTGCTCCGTTGATAGACAGATCAAGAAGAGGGGAGTTTATTGCATTTGTTGCTGCTTCGGTAGCGCGTTTTTCTCCCGTTGCTGTGCCGATTCCCATAAGGGCTGACCCTGCATTGGACATAACAGAACGCACATCAGCGAAGTCTACGTTTATGATACCCGGCACGGTTATAAGGTCTGATATCCCTTCTACTGCATTTTTTAAAACTTCATCACATATTGCAAATGCAGAAGTACAGCTTGTCTTCTCATCAATTATTCCAAGTAGTCTGTCGTTGGGGATGATAATAAGCGCATCAACTTCTTTTTTAAGGTCTTCAAGTGCTTGGTCTGCTACACGTCCTCTTTGTGCCCCTTCAAAAAAGAAAGGTCTTGTTACCACCGCGACGGTAAGAATCCCTTCTTCTCTCGCAGTGCGAGCAACTACAGATGATGCTCCAGAGCCAGTTCCTCCACCCATACCGCTTGCGATGAATATCATATCCGCACCTTTTATTATTTCTTGAATCTCTTCCTTTGTTTCTTCAGCTGCTTTTCTGCCAAGGTCAGGATTCATTCCTGTTCCGAGTCCTTTTGTAAGGTTCTTGCCTATGTGTATTTTCTTTTTGGCTAGTGAGTGGTGTAGGTCTTGTGTATCTGTGTTTATTGCTATAAATTCAACTCCTTTTACTTTTGAGTTGATCATGTGATTTACGGCGTTGTTGCCGGATCCTCCAACTCCTATAACTTTGATTCTTGCGAAGCTTTCGATTTCTGGTTGTACTTTAGGCATAGTATTTTTGTAATTTTCCAAATTCGTTAATTCTTAAAATAATACCAAAAAACCACAAAAAAGAAAGAGTTGACTTTACCACCCCATTGAGTCTTAATTTTATTGTTAGGAGTACTTTATGGCAAAAATTGTTTAATCCAGTCAACGGAGTTGTCTTTAATAGACTTCAGTGTTTCAATGGACTTATTTTTTCTTGTTTGTTGTAGTCCATATATACACAATCCATACGCCACGAACCAAGAAGAGTCTTCTATTTGTCCAGTGTGGTTGTTTAATGACTGAGGAGTAGCGATTTTTGAAGGAAGTTTGAGAGATGCTTTTGCAAAATCTTCTATTGTTGATATTCCAGAACCACCTCCTGTTAGTATTATTCCTCCCGGTAGTAGTCCGTTTCTTTTTATCTTTTTTAAATGGGCCTCAATGAGTTCAAATATGTCTGATAGTCTTGCTTCAATTATTTCATCAAGTTGTCTCTTTGAATGTATACCGCTCTTGTTGTCTATTTTTATTTGCTCTGCTTCGTCTAATGGCACTTGTAGTCCAAGCGCAATATCATTTGTTATATCTGTTGATCCGATAGGGAAGACCTGTAGAGATATTGGTGTGTCTTCTTCGAACACAGACACAACAACAGTTTCAGCACCTATGTTTGCGAGCAAGCACCCAACTGTTCTTTGTTTTTTGGTGAGAGCAACTAAGCTCGCTGCGATTGGTGTTGCAACTATGTCTTCTACTTCAACTCCAGCATCTTCAACAGCGCGCAATAGATCGTCTACGTGTTGCTCAAGACAGGTTATAAAGAGTGTTTTGACTTCTAGTTTTGAACCTGTCATTCCTTGTGCTCTACCTATAACCTCCTTGCCGTCTATTTTAAATTTAAGAGGTATTGTGTCAAGAATCCTCTTGTTTGCTAAGTTTTGCATGTTCTCTCTGCTTGTATCTATTGCTTTTTCAATATCTAAATCAGTTACTTCACTGTCTGCACGAGATATAACTACAGATGCATTTGATACGCTAGATTCTAGGCTTATTCCTCCAACTGAAAGAAATGCACTTCGGATCCTTGTCTTTGAAGACCTCTCTGCTGCTCTGACTGCCACTGCTATGCTTTTTGTAGCATCATGTCTATTTACTATATATCCGTGCCGCAATCCTGTTGTAGGTGATATACCAACACCTAAAACCACAGGCTTGGGTGTTCCTTTTGTGTACTCAGAAACCACAACTCTTGTTGAGCGCGTACCAACATCTATTCCAACTGTTATATTACGTGACATCTATATTTTAAATTTTTTTCTTATGTTTATTTCCTCATCTTCCATTTTACTACCATGTGCATATCCTTTCAAATGAAATAAACCGTGGATAAATAAAAAGGTGATAAAATTTTCATATTTGCGGTTAAATTTTTTAAATGTGCGTTTGACTTCATGGAGGTCTATAAAAATTTCTCCTTCGGTTTTGTCTATAGGAAAACTCAAAATATTTGCCGGATAATCTTTTCCACGATATTTTTTATTTAAAGTTTTTGATTTCTTGCTTCCAGTAAAAATGAGACTAAGATCGTACTTTTCTCCAAGCACGGCATCCTTTATTTTTAGAAAAGGCAAGCGTGGAGGCTTGCCTTTTAGTGTTTTATTGATAGAAAACATCTATATTTTATGGTTTGTATACTAGCTTGGCATTTTGCCGAGTTTTTTTAATCTTTCAATATCCTTCTTCTTTTCGATAGACCTAAGTGTACGTTTTTTCTTTTTGTATGTTGATTCTGGTCTTTGGTTGTATACAATAGATCTCATTCGTGGGAGTATTCCTGACCCGCGAACACGTTTCGTAAATCTTCTGATAAGGTTTAGTGCGTTCTCATTGTTGTTTTTTGTTACTTCTACATTTGTTGTCATAGTGCAAGGAATAATAACATAAATGACTTTTTGTTGCAAATATTGTGGTTCTTCAAGAATTCTCCTATATTTCAATGGCTATGGTTAGAGTAGTCATTGAAAGCCTTTATTAACCCACCTCCCGAGGCTCAACCTAGGTGGTTTTCTCTGATTCCTGCCTAGTGTGTGTTCTAAGGTTCAACCTCAGAACATCGAGAGGGTTTGTTTCTTTATTTTATTTCGTCTTTTTGAGGTATTCGGCGAGTTTTTTGATCTCAATAGTTTCTTGTGAGTGGTCTTCCATGTTGCGTACGATCACAGAGTCTTCAAGCGCCTCCTTTTGCCCAAATATTATGGTGTGAGGTAGCCCAAGTTTTTCTGCGACAGCGAGTTGTGAAGAAAGGCTGTCTTTTGAGAGAGCATGCATTACAGGAACTTTTGCTTTCCTTAATACTTCTATGACTCCCAAACTTTTCAGCTTTGCTTCAAATCCTATTTGTATGAAATATACTTTTGCCTTTTTAACTATCCTTGATTCTAAGTGTTTATATTGAGATGACAATAACAGTCTATCAACTCCGATCCCTGCCCCTACTGCAGGTACAGGTTTTCTGCTTGCAAGGCTTTTTGCAAGATCGTCATATCTTCCTCCACTTGCAAGAGCGAGTGGAGGTTTTTTGTTGTTTTCTTTCTCGTTTTCTTTTTTATTTTCGTCGTCTTCACTGTTTTCGTCTTCTTCTCCATCCTCGTCAAATATCTCAAATACGGTTTTTGTGTAGTAGTCTAGCCCACGTACAAGGTGATTGTTTATACGATACGATACCCCTAATGTTTCCAGGTACTCAAGAACTTCTTTGAAGTGCTGCCTGCATTCTACGCAAAGGGCAGTAATAGAATCTGGCGCATCTTCTTTTATTTCCTGGCATTTTTCATTTTTACAATCCAGTACTCTAAGAGGATTCGTTTTTATTCTTTGTCTACAGTCATCACATATAGTGTTCATGTGTTTTTTGTAGTGCGCGATGAGTGATTTTATATATGCAGGTCGGCATTCTTTGTCCCCGATGCTGTTTATGTCAACAACAGGATTTTTAAAACCAGCTTCTTTGAGGATTGTTGTGGTTATGTGTATCACCATTGCGTCGGCAATGCTTTTAGGAGATCCAAGTATTTCAAGACCAAATTGTCTGAGTTCTCTCAGTCGTCCTTTTTGAGGTCTTTCATGCCTGAAGAACGGTCCGTAATTGTAGAGCATTACAGGTTGTGGCAGCGACTGCATTCCATTTTCAATATATGCACGCATGATTCCCGCTGTGCCTTCCGGTCTCATCGCCAAATGCGCACCACCTTTTGTTTTTAGTGAATACATCTCTTTTTCGATGATATCTGTTCCCGCACCGACTGCGGATGTGAACACCTCTTCTTTTTCAAGGATGGGTGTTTCTATTGGATTGAAACCATAATAGATAGCTACTTCCGCCGCCTTTTCAAAAAAACCTTGGTACTTGTAGTATTCATCTCCCATTATGTCACGCATTCCTTTGGGGGATAATAAAGATTCCCTTTTTGTCTTTTTTGTTTTGGGTTTTTTTTGTTGCATAGTTGAAAATATTAATAATAAAGGTTTCTTGGTTTAAATATGTTCGTAACTTCCAGGCATAACTTCCGCGCTTGCTATTGGGAATAGTCGCAGGAATGCTTTTCCTATGATAAGTTTTCTTGGAACGGAGCCCCAAGCTCTTGAGTCCAGACTCTCGGCTCTGTTGTCACCCATTACAAAATATTCACTTTTGCCTAATTCACGTGTGGTGGCGTCGCTTTTTTTGAATTCAACATAAGGTTCTGTGAGCTGAAATCCGATAGGGTTTGTCTTTGTTTTTATTCTAACAACTCCTTCCTTTATTTCTATTGTTTCATTGGGTAACCCGACTATTCTTTTTATGAAAAATTTTGAAGGGTTTCTAGGGTATCTCAAAACGACGATATCGCCTCTTTTTGGATCTTCAAACCTGTATGACAGCTCGTCTACTATCAAATATTGCCCTGTCGCGAATGTTGGGTCCATTGATCTCCCGTTTACAATGAATGGTTGTGCTATGAAGGCCCGAATAGGAAGTACTATCACCGCAGCAAGTATAGAGAATTTCACGATCTCCCAGATAAAACCTTTGACTGTTATCTTGTCAGCTTTTTCGTCTATTTGTTTGTCTTGATTATACATGTGTTGTTTAAATAAAAAAAAGAGTAAAAAATCAAGTACAGTTTATTACAAATATTAACTTGACGCAATAGCGAGAAATGTTTTGTGGTTGTTAAATAGCAAAAATAGTAGGAGTAAAAAACTTTTTTTGTTAGTATGTTAGGTATGTCATACATAATTGCAGGACTCGGTAACCTGGGAGAAGAATACAAAAATACGCGTCACAATGCGGGAAGGATAGTGCTGGAATACTTTAGAAAAAGTAGAGATTTTTCTGAGTGGGAAGAGAAAAAAAATAATAAAGTACTTGTATCTTCTGGGAAAATAGGGAAGTCTAATGTGGTGTTGTTGGAACCGGACAATTTTATGAATAATTCCGGGAAAAGTATTGCGCCCATTGTTACAAGTACGAAGAAAGCAGAAAAGCTTGTCGTTGTGTACGATGATATTGATCTGCCGTTGGGTGTGATCAAAATATCTTTCAATCGTGGCTCAGGGGGGCACAGGGGAGTGGAGTCTGTTATAAAAAGTATAAAGACCAAAGCGTTTATACGACTGCGAGTTGGAGTCGCTATGACTACCCCGACAGGCAAGATTAAAAAACCAAAAGGAGAACAGAAAGTTTTAGATTTTCTTATGGGAGAATTCAAGCCGAAGGAGTTGGATACGTTGAAAAAAGTTTCAAAAAATATCGCAGATGCGCTCGAGACAGTCATTCTTGAAGGAAAGGAGAAAGCGATGAATATGTATAATTAGTTTTTTAAAAAACACAAAATACTGCAAACAAAAAAACCACACAAATGTGTGGTTTTTTTGTTTGCAGTGAGACTACTCTTCTTTGTTCTCTTTTTCCAAAAATGACAATGTCATCTTTTGTTCTTTTGGTTCAAATAATGTTATCTGGAATGGGTATGTATTTCCAAGATCAAGCTTTTCTTTCAGCTTTTCGGTTGATCCGAATTCTGATACATGCACAAGTCCTGATACACCTTCTTCTATTGATATCAATGCGCCATATTGATTGAACTTAATAACCACGCCATTTACGATATCTCCTTTTTTGTATTTACTCGCAGCTTCTTCCCACGGGTTTACTTTGAGTGCTTTTAGAGATAAAGATATTTTACCATCTTTTATTTCTATAATCTTTGCGTTAACTTTATCTCCAACCTTGAATATCTTTCTTGGGTCTTCAACAAGGCTCCAGTCTATCTCTGAGATGTGAACAAGTCCTTCTAGTCCTTCTTCTATTTTCACAAATACTCCAAATTCAACCATTCCTGTAACTTCTCCTTCTACACTGTCTCCAACTGTGTATTTCTCAACGATTTTGCCCCTCTCTTTCTGAGAGAAGTCTTTTTCCGAGAAGATAAGTTTGCCTTCTTTTGGATCTGCTGAGATTATGGATACAGTAATAGGCTTGTTGACAAATTTCTTTAATTCTTCAAGTATCTTGTTTTTGTCACCGTCTTCTACTCGTGGATAGTGTTCAGGTTTTAGTTGTGATACAGGTAAAAATCCTGCAATTCCTTGCCATTCTATAATAAGACCACCTTTGTTCGCTTCTTTTGCAGTTAATTCAAGAGGTGTTTTTTCTTTGATTACTTCTTCTGCTTCACCCCAAACAAGTGCCTTTCTTGCTTCTTGAAGAGATAGTTCTACGTAGCCGTCTTCGTTTTCTTTTTCAATAACCTTTGCAGTGATAACATCTCCGATGTTTGTTTTTTTGATGATATCGCGCGCTGCGATGAACTCTCTACCATAAATGATACCTGTACCAAATGGTCCAAGGTCAATATATACGGAAGATTTCTCTATTCCTATCACTGGGCCTTCTTCAAGGTCGTCAACTTCCGGAATTCCAGTTATGTCTTTAAGGAATGCACCCATTGTTCCCGGTTTTGCTTCAGCTTCTTCTGAATTTTTATTTTCTTCTGTAGCAAGTTTTTTTATTTCCTCTACGTCTATTGTTGTATTTTCGTCTGTCATGTTTTTATAATTTTGAATATTGGAATGAAAATACCCGCCTAAAGCGGGTTGTTGATTCCGCTTTAAGGTTCCGATTTAGCTTGCTCTCACTTGCCGAATCGGGGTTAGCCTTAAAGGTTACTGATAAATATTCAATTGCTATATAGTATAGGTATTTTTGTTGTTTTTGCAAGCCTAGACGTCGGACTGTCATAGCAATATGATAATGTCATACCTGAGCAATATAGAAATGTCATACCTAC
>CAYSEK010000015.1:0-13111 GCA_964430255.1 uncultured Candidatus Saccharibacteria bacterium | reverse complement strand
TGTTGCTTTGTATGAATGGAGTAAAAAACACCCGGAAGCTTTAACTTAAATAAAAGGGATGCAGCTGCTAATTATATTCTTAGAAAGATTGTGTAATAATAGTTCTAACTTCGTCCCACACAGCCAGTTTTTAAGAGATAGGTTCAGAGTACGAGGTGTATCAATATTATGGATAATAAAAAAAACAAGCAACTTAATAAAGTAGTTCTTGAAAGCTCTTTTCACGAACTATTAAAAGAAGGAAAAAAATTTCGCACTCTTTCTAAAGAAGCCATAGTTTTTTTACAGGAGTGTTTCTATTTCTTTCTGGGCTTCTCTTTAATTTGTCTGCGAGTATAATTTATGACCTTATAAAAGACAATAGAGAATGGAAAATATTAATTCTAGTAACAACAATGGTTTCCTTGGTTGTTCTCATTTGGCTTATTGATAAATATGTTTTAGCGCCAATCAAAAAGCAGAAAGAGATTTTAAAAAAAACTGGGCAGGAGACGCACAAAGCCATGGAGAATGTAATCAATGATTTTAATGAGTCAAGTAAAGACTAACCCAACAGCTAGGGAACTTGAATTTCTCAATAAGTCTTACAGTTTATTTCTGGACATACGCGATGAAATAAAAGATGAATCTTTCTGGGACAAAGATTCATACTATCGACTTAGTAAGACACGCGATGCCTTCCTTATTTATTCTGAAATTTTAGACTATGAGCCCATCGGATGGTTTTTAAAGGCTTTAGAAAAACTAAGACCTCCTATGGAGGCAGAGTTGTCAAAGGAATATGTACTTTTCATTAGAAATATATTTGTGCACTTCCCCTTTTTTAAGTCTTGGGATGAAGTCCATCTTACAAAGGGCATGGTTAACTGGTCAAAGCCAGGTAAGTCAATTGATAAATTCTTAACCAATTTTGCTGGACATAAAGAAGTAAAATATAGGATGTGGAATCCTAAGAACAAAACAATGACTTATGTGTTGATTAATTTCCCAAAAGTATATATCGAGGATACAAAGATTTATTTGAAGGATTTCATGCCTGAAAAAGAAGGCGTACTCTTTGTCATGTCGCTTATGTATAAAGTTTTGATGAGTCAAGTCGAAAACACTAAAGACGTGTCCGAGGAGGGTTAAAATGGTAAAATAAAAAATACGAAGATACTCAAGCTTCTTGAGGGCTAGTAAGTATGGTTCCAACTTTGTCCCACACAGCCAGCCAATTTGAGCACAGTGGTTGCATACGAGGAGCGTTGTAAATAAGCCTGCTATAATAAACTTAACTATCTGTGATAATCTTAAAATATGAGCCAAAAACAATACAAGGCCGAATGGTTTAATCGCCGTGCTTTTGAATCAATCAAGAGACTAGATGAAGGGGTATGGGATTTTTCTGATTCTCTTCTTTTGTATTTACCACAATCAGCGAAAGAATATGAATCCATACAAGAAACTGACACGTCATACTTCCACCTTGTAACTCAACCAGAAAAACAATACCTAAAGAACATTTCTTCAAGCATTGTTAAGGAATTACCAAATGAATTTGCTTATATCGATTTAGGTCCGGGAACAGAACATAAGGAGCAGTATATTTTTGATGAAGCAAAAATCCAAGGTAAAAAATTCACCTATATCCCTGTAGATATTAACGAGCATTTTTTAGACATTGCTCGTGAGTATGCAGAAGGTCAAAAAATACAAGTTAAGTCAGTCTTATCTTCCTTTGAAGGTCTTCCTTAAAAAATCGAGGAATTACGGATACCTCTCTTCGTTTCCCTTGGTCTCACTTTTTCTAATTATCATCCCAGAGATATATTAATGCTTTTAAAAGTAATTTCAGGAAAAGCTGGATATTGTTTTGTAAATACTCAGATACGCAATCGAGTTGATATGGGCGAGATAATGAGAATTTATTCTGAAGAGGCAAAGAAGCTGATTTATCCTAAGATTAAATTACTTGGGTTAGACTTGGAAAATGATATTGTAAATTGTGAGGCTGATGATGGCGTACGAGTTTGGTGTACAATTAAAAATTCGAATGATAAGTTGAGGGCAATGGGGATTATGAATGGGGATAAGCTTTTAGTTTTTCAGTCTTTGAGATACTCTAAACAATCTTTGGAGGATGAAATTTCTTCCGTCTTTGATTCGTACACATTGCATGATATTGGTAGTACTTTCATTGGTGTGTTACTCAAATCATAGAAGCGCTTGAAGAGCGTCGAAATACTAGAATAAAATCATTAAAATAACCTTACTAGGCTTGAGGCTTTGATTCTAATCCATAACTCCCAGTTGAATTTGAGTCCAAAAAACACGACTTACGTCGTGCTTTTTGGAGCTCAAATTCACTTCGCGGATTGCCCCACTAGGGCAACCAAGAAGGTGTTGTCTTTGCATTTAATTTATATTTATAGATATATGAGCATTCAATTTTTTAGTGTACGAAGTGTGCTAAAATACTTAGTAACTCGTGACTGGGTCCTAGTATGGTAGCCAACTCATGATAGGTGTTTTTGCACGAGGAGCGTTGATTTGTAAATTTATTAATTAAATTAATAAAAGATATGGAAAAACCACCAAACAATTTTGAAGAAGGAATAGAATCCTTTGATGAGCACAAAGACTTAATAAAACACTACGAAGATTTAAATTCCAAAGAAGCACTAAAACCAAAAGTAGAATACAGTCCTCATGCCGAAGAATTTGATAAAATGCTTGCGCCATTATTGAAAGAGGAACTTCTCGCTATATTAAATACCATAGAAACAGAGAAAGAGGCTATTAGTAGCGAAGAAAGAGTCTCTGCCAAGGAAGCACTCATCCCCCTTGTAACTAAGATGAATTTTTTGAAAAATAGAACGAATATTGAAGAGGAAGAGTTTGAGAAGTTGCACAGACAATATAAAATTATTTCTAATGCTGTGGGATTTATAAATAATGGAATGGTTGACCATGATAGATAACTTTGTCTTTCCACAACCTACGGCAAGGACGGTTCTTGCCGTAGGTTGCTTGGGGCGTATTGTAGGCAAGTTGCTATAGTCGTGTTAAGATTAGATAATTAAAATATCAACAACATGACTAATTTTGAATTTTTAAAGAAATATCAACAGCTTCAAACAGGGATAATGTTTGACAGTATTGTTAATTTTGATTTTACTTCAATTTCTTATTGTGATATTGATAAGACTACTTTTTGGAATTGGGCTCTAGTGAATAAATTAATTTCAGATAAGGAACTTTTTGAAATTGAACAGTCATTTAAATCATTTAAGAGAGACCCTTCTTTTTATCTTGAAAACAGAAAAGATTTGAAACCGTTGGTAGATTATTTATCAAGTAAAGGATATGAAAAAGACTATGAAGATTCGTGGATGTTTTGGAAGGGTAATGAAATAAATACTACTCGTTTTGATGAAATAAAAAAAGTCAAAGATGAGAATGATTTAAATATATATTTAAAAACATTTGATGCTTCTTATAAGAGTGATGACCCGCAAAATCCTTATGGCGAATTAGGAGATTATTTAGAAGTTTCAAAAAATGTTTGGCTTAGGCATGGTCAAACAAGTAGGCTTGAATATTTTGTTGCGTACAAAGATAATAAACCTGTTGCAGTTTCTACTCTCACAAATTATGACGGGATTGGCTATATCTCAAATGTAGGTTCATTGAAAGAAGTAAGAGGTGAAGGTTATGGCAAGCTTGCAACTTTGTACTGCGTTGAACAATCAAAAAAGAATGGTAATAATGAGCATTGTCTTGCGACAGAGGAAGGGGATTACCCAAATGAGTTTTATAAGAGGATAGGATTTGGTACTCGTTTTATTGCAGTTGGGTATAGTAAAATTGAAAAATCAAAGGTACTTTAAGAGCATCGGAATGCTCAACTAAAATCATTAAAATAACCTTACTAGGCTTGAGGCTTTGATTCTAACCAAGACAGCCAGTAGTTTTTCATATTCGGATTTTTGTTAGTTTTTTGATATAATGTGTTTATATGAAAAAAATAAGTATTTTTATAGCGATTATAGCTATCTTGGGGGTTGGGGTATATCTTTTTGTACAAAAACCGCCTGTTGATACAGAGGTTAATACAGAAAAGGTTGATAATGGCACACAGGGTACTGTGGTTGACACAGCACAGACTCAGGATTCTGAGCAAGCACAGAATGTAGAGAGGGAGAGTGGTAATGAAACAGTTATTGGAACTTCAGTAGAAGGTCGTGATATCGTTGCGTATAATTATGGAGCAGGAGACACTGAGTTGTTGTTTGTTGGAGGTATTCATGGTGGATATGAGTGGAATACAGCTCTCTTGGCGTATGAAATAATGGATTATTTGGATGCAAATCCAAGTGTCATTCCGGAGAATGTACGCGCGACAGTGATCCCAGTATTGAATCCAGACGGACTCAATAGGACAGTTGGTACAACTGGACGTTTTGTTGAAAGTGATGTGCCTGCGCTTATTGACGACACGGTTTCAGGTCGTTTTAATGCAAATGATGTGGATCTCAATCGTAACTTTGACTGTGAGTGGAAAGCAGTTGGTAAATGGCAAGACAAAGAGGTAAGTGGTGGAAGCAAGCCGTTTTCTGAACCAGAAAGTCAGGCGATAAAAAAATATATTGAAACAAACAAACCAAGCGCGGTTGTTGTATGGTACAGTTCTGCCGGAGGTGTGTTTGCCTCAAGCTGTAACAATGGCATCTTGTCCGAGACCATTGCTATCTCAAACACATATGCTGATGCTTCAAAATATCCGGCTTATAAAGATTTTGATTTCTATAAAATAACAGGGGATATGGTTAATTGGCTTGCTGGAGAAAACCTACCTGCGATCAGTGTTTTACTTTCAACACACAAAGATGTTGAGTTTGAAAAGAACAAAGCCGGTGTGGAGGCGTTGCTTAAATATTACGCCAAATAATGCTAGTACTTTCTTCTAAGAAAATTTTTATAGCTGTTTTTGCGCTTGCTATTATTGGCGTGCTTGCTTTTTGGAGTCTGTATGAAAAGACACCGGATGTGCCACCTGCGCCATTGGTTAAACAAAAAATACAAAAACCAAAGATTGAAACAATAGGCAAGTCGGTAGAAGGGAGAAATATTGAGGCTGTAACTTTTGGGGATGGGGATGTTCAAATCGTGTTTGTCGGAGGTGTTCATGGTGGATATGAGTGGAATAGCGTACTTCTAGCGTATAGATTCATAGATTACTTCAAAGCAAATTCCGATATTATTCCAGATGGTTTGTCTGTTACTATTATTCCCTCTGCCAACCCGGACGGCTTGTATAAAGTGACAGGGAAAGACAGACGCTTTAGTACCGCTGATATTTCTGAGAACACAGAGGCTGGTCTTGGGCGGTTTAATGCAAATAGAGTTGATCTTAATCGTAATTTTGACTGCAAATGGAAGCCTGATAGCATGTGGAAGGGGAATGTGGTCAGCGCGGGGGATGGTCCGTTTTCGGAACCTGAAGCTGTGGCGATACGTGATTTTGTTTTAGGTAACGATCCGGCTTCTGTTATTTTTTGGCATAGTCAGTCAAATGCTGTTTACGCATCGGAATGTGAAGATGGTATCTTGACTGAAACTACGGACATAATGAACGTGTATTCACGGGCGGCAGACTACACCGCCGTTGATTCATTTGACGCATATGAGATTACCGGTGATGCGGAAGGGTGGCTTGCCTCAATAAATATTCCATCAATAACGGTGGAGCTTAAAACACATAAAACTATAGAGTGGGAGAAAAATTTATCTGGAGTAAAAGCGCTTTTTGAATACTATGGACAGAAAGCAAGGCTATAGTCAGAGCGTATCGCATTTTTGTGAGTAGCGGTTACCTTTTGGAGAATGGGTTTTATATTTATAAAATAAATGTCACTTATAGACACAATTTCAAATTTTTCATTTCTTGGGTTTGATCACTGGGGTTATGTAGTGATATTTTTTGCGGCCGTTCTTGAAGCAACACCTCTTTTTGGTTTATTTGTTCCAGGAATGGTCATTGTTGTAGCTGGAGGTTTTATGGTAAAACTTGGTATCTTGGATATTGGAGACGCAATAGCAGTTGCCGCCCTGGGCGCTATATTTGGAGATTTGATAGGGTATTTTCTAGGAAAGAAGTATGGAGTTTCTTTCTTGGAAAGGTATGGAAAATATTTCTTTTTTCGCAGGAAGCAGTTTGAAAAAACAAAAGTGCTAATGAGTCATCATACAGGTAAATCACTTATTATTGGTAGGTTTAATTCATTAACACGATCTTTCGCACCATTCATCGCTGGGTCAACAGATACGTCATTTAATAGATTTTTATTGTTCAATATAATCGGAGGGGTGACATGGGCGGTGACATTTATTTTAATTGGTCTTGTCTTTGGGCAGAGTTACGAAGTGGCTGCACGTTATATTGGGGAATTTGTGACGATAGCAATTGTTGCAGGTATTGGTATTGTATATTTGTATCGTTTTGTAGATAAGCGAAAACATGTTTTTTCCAAGTATCACTTATATGTTCTTGCTCTAAACCTTTTTTCATTATATATATTTGCGAAAATGGTTGAAGATGTAATTGGCATGGAACTTATCACAAAGCTGGATGTATGGCTGAATCAGAAAATGTTATTATTGTGGTCCTCGCCTTTGAATGAGATAATGATCTTAATTACAAACATTGCAAGTCCTGTGAATTTGTTTTTATTTTCTCTCATACTGTTCGTTGTCTTTGTTATAAAAAAGAAATGGTATCATATGACACTTCTTGTAACAGGGATGACTGGGGGAGTATTGCTTGAGCTTCTACTAAAATTTCTTATGCACAGAGAGCGTCCAATAAACGCACTTATTGATGTATCAGGATATAGTTTTCCGAGCGGGCATACAACAATGGCAACAATCTTCTTCGCACTTCTTATTTATGCGTTTAAGGACGATATAAAAAATAAAATATGCAAGATTCTTTTTATGTTTAGTATGACACTAACCTTCCTCCTTGTTGGGTTAAGTAGAGTATATCTTAATGTCCACTGGTTTAGTGATGTAATCGCAGGATTTGCACTTGGGATGTTTTGGCTTACACTACTTGTACTTATCTTTAAGTCTATTGTTTCAATAGCGCGTAAGATGTTTTACAGAATCAAATGTAATCTCAATACTATGTCATAAAGATACATAATATAAATTATTTTAATTTATGAACTATTTATTCACATCTACAGATAAGGATATATTCCAGAATCCTGAATTTCCGGTGCCTTTGGGGTACAGAAAACGTGTGACGGTAAAATCTATTACTGTTAATGATGAAGGTGAGTATGGATTTGTTACCAACCCCATACATGGGTTTTATTTACTGGCGGGTGGTGGTGCAGAGAGTGATGATTTGGAGGCTGAGATAAAAAGAGAGTGTGACGAGGAATTGAATGTTGAGATTGAGGTTTTGAATGAAATTGGTATGGCGCATGATTATCGTAATAGAGGCAGTCGAGAATATGAAACAACCTGTTTTCTTTCAAAAGTTACAGGGGAGCTTGCAGAAGATACACGCACAGAAGATGAGAAAAAGAATGGAATGCATCCCGTTTGGATTTGCAAAGATGATGCAACAAGAATAATGTCAGAGCAGTATGAAAAAATTCAGAGAAAAGAAGTTGCTTTTTACAACACAGCTTTTGATATGGCGAGAGACGCTAAGTTTTTTGCGGAATATCTTCGTCTAAAATAAGGTATTTTTAAGTTTCTTGGGTGTATGTGATTATTTACTGTTATAATATAAATAATGCAAAAACACAAAGAACATACAGAGGGTACAATGTCTCAATTTAAAAAAATGAGAAAAAAGATATTAAAAGGGACACTAATATCGTTGACTCTGACATTTATTAGCATTGCTATTGTTGGTTTGCAGTTATTGTATCCTTTCCATGTTGTTATTGGGATTGGTATCTATATTTTATCTTTCGTGCCACTGGTTCGCCGAGTGTATCTTTCAAGAAAAAGCTGGAAAAAATACAGGTCATACAATTTTGCTCAAAGTTTTTTTAGAAAGGAAAAAAAGAGAATTGCTGTAGGTTTTGTGTTTACTGTTGTGGTGATGTCTTTTTTAATACTTAGACCTTTGGATTCGGGTGCATTTAATGATATCAGTGATGCTCAAATCCGGCAGATTGTGAAAGATGATATATATCAGTCAATTACGGCTATGGATTACTTGGAAACAAGTGGAAATCAGCTTATCGAAACCTTGGATACAAGAGAAGAAAATGCAAACAATACAAAAGCAATAGAAGACGGTTTTAACGATTTTCTTACCGCAGTAATGTTTTCAGAGTCTCTTACTGATAAGCATAGATATTTTGGCAATATTCCATATCGTCTTTCTGGTGAGAGGTCTGCTTCTTTTGTTATCTCGTACAGTTTGTATGTAAAAAAATACGAGATTGTACGACGCATAATGACATTAGTTTCCGGCAAAGAATACCAGAAGAAGATTTTGAATGAATATTCACCATTGTTTGAGCGTGATAAAATTTATAATGAAATGGTAAATAGATTTTATGCTCCGAAGACTCGTCTTCGTATAAGTGCTGGAATACTGTATATGAATATTTTTGACGGCGCGCCGGAAGGTAAATATGGAGGTTCATACGGAGTGCTTAGAGGGAAAGCGAAAGAAAGTTTTAAATATTTATTTAATAATTTTGATAAAACTCTTTTGGATTCAGGCGAGCTAATTGTTGATAATACAAAGAATAGGATGTTTGATGTGTGGTTTCCAATCCAAAGAGGAGTTGCCAATGCTATGGGGCATACGATTCTCTCAACTCGCGGTAAGGGGTACTTTATCACAGATGAGCAGATAAAGAGAATGGAATTAAAGATGTTGCCGGGAGATATAATGCTACAGAGAAGGAATTGGCACTTGAGCAATGTTGGCATACCCGGTTTTTGGACACACTCAGCTGTCTACACAGGAAGTATTACTGAAATGGATCAGTATTTTGCATCTGAATTTCCTTTTGAGGGATATGGGGGCATGTCTGCATATTTGAAAGATAAATTTCCGGATACTTATAATCAATATCAGGCAGATGATGACAATGGAGATAAAAATTCTGTTATTGAAGCAATTGAGCCGGGGATTGTTTTGCAGACACTTGAGCATTCTGCACAGGCAGATTTTGTAGCAACACTTAGACCTCGTCTGAGTAAAAAAGATAAAATGCTTGCTTTGTTGAAGTCTTTTGAACATTTTGGAAAACCATATGATTATAATTTTGATTTTGACACACGGGATGCCCTTGTTTGTTCTGAGTTGATATATGATGCATATTTTGAAAAGTTGCCCGAGAAAGAGGGGCTTCATTTTGAAACATCAATTGTAAATGGTAGAAAGATCGTATCACCTTTGGATATTGCGGTAAAATTTAAAGATGAATACGGTACTCGTAATGCAGAATTTGAGTTCGTGTATTTTCTTGAGGGGAGTGAGGAAAAACAGTCCGCGTTTGTTTCAACGAAAGAGAGGTTCCTTAAGAGCTCTACTTGGAATAAGTTTAGTTTTTTGCAGAAATAATTTATCTGGAAGGATCTGTAAAAAAAGACGCAACAAGGATAATGTCAGAGCAGTACGGAAAAATCCAAAGAAAGGAAGTTTCTTTTTATAACACAGCTTTTGATATGGCTAGAGACGCCAAGTTCTTCGTTGAACACCTTCGTTTGATCAAAGGAGATAAATAGAAGCTCCATATTAAGCTCCGGAGCTTAATATGGAGCTTTTGTGATATAATCACAATAATAAAAAGAATTATGAAAATATTTATTTGCGCCAGTAAACATAATTACCATAAAATTCCAGAAATGGTGCCTCCCTTAGAGGAAGCTGGGCATATTTTAACTATGCCAAATGGTTATGATGAACCTTTTATGGAAGAGGAGGTGAAAAAGTTAAATAAAGAAAAACACATAGAGTGGAAACAGGAAATGCTTAAAATGGATTATGAAAACATAAAACCACAAGATTCTATTCTTGTTCTTAATTTAGAAAAAAATGGTGTTTCAGATTATATTGGTGGGGCAACTTTCCTCGAAATTCACACCGCTTTTATGTTAGAGAAAAAGATATTTCTATATAATCAAATACCCGAGTGTAGTTTTACGGATGAATTGGAGGGGATAAATCCAGTGATTTTAAATGGGGATCTAAGTAAAATAAATTGATCTTGAAAAAGTGTCGGATATATTTTGCTATTAATAATATTCATGCATATTGTATACATATTGAAGTGTAATGATGATACATTGTATACGGGATCTACTGTGGATCTGGCGAAGAGATTACGGGAGCACAATGGACTCAAAAACGGAGCGAAGTACACACGGACGCGTCGTCCTGTGGAACTAGTGTACCAAGAGGAGTGCGAGACATTTGCGGAGATTAGAGCACGTGAGGCGGAGATTAAGAGGATGAGCAGGGAAGAGAAACTTATTCTTATAAAGAATTGTAATAAATAATATTATTAGTTTTGAGTGTGATATACTATACATATGGCAAAAGGAAGAGACAAACAAAAGAAGGAAAAGAAAAAACCCAAAAAAGAGAAAAAGAAAGATAAAGAGCAAGGATAAGTAAAATTTTTACTGCTTGTGTAAATAAGGTTTTTATTGTATTATTGTAGCCAATAAGAGCGCTGTGTGCGCTTTTTTTGTATCTATTTTTAAATATATATTATGTCAGAAAAAGGAGAAGTAATAGTACGGTTTGGAGATGTGTCATTTGAGCACAGTGTAAATAAGCCCATTTTAGATGAGGTGAGCTTTACTGTGCGTCGTGGGTCAAAAATAACACTCATGGGGCAAAACGGTGCCGGTAAAAGTACTCTATTTAAGCTAATAACAAAAGTAATTACTCCAGAGGATGGTGATATACACTTGGCGCCACGCCTTTCTATCGCAACAGCTCATCAAGTTATTCCACGTGATTATCTTTCGCTTACAGTGCGAGAGTATTTTGAAAAAAGTTTTGATGAAAAAGTATACGATATAGATCCTAGAATAGACAAGATACTAGACGTGGTAAATCTTCATGCTCTAAAAGATAAAATAATCAAAGACTTTTCTGGTGGACAGCAGGCGCGACTTCTTTTGGCAGCTGCGTTGATTCAAGACCCAGATCTGCTTTTGCTTGATGAGCCAACAAACAACTTGGATAAAGATGGGATTGCGCATCTGACGCAGTTTTTGATCAATTACAAAAAGACAGTTATTGTCATTTCTCATGATGCTGATTTTCTAAATGCGTTCACAGAGGGTGTGTTGTATCTAGATGTCTTCACTAGGAAGATAGAAAAGTACGTGGGTAACTACAAAGATGTGGTGAGAGAGATTACTGTGCGTGTAGAGAAGGAGCATAGAAAGAATGCTCAATACGAGAAGCATATTCAAGAGAAAAAGGATAAAGCGAATTTCTTTGCGAACAAAGGAGGTCGTATGAGAATCTTGGCAAAGCGTATGCGCGAAAGTGCGGCAGAAGCAGAGGAAAACAAAGTGGACGTGCGACGCGAGGATAAAACTATTCGAAAATTTACCATAGATGTAAGAGAACAGCACATTGGTGAGATATTGCATATTGATTCACTTTCAGTTATGAAAGACCACGAGCCTGTACCACGAGCTGCAAATGTTTCTTTGCTTAAAAATAGGCACTTGCTTTTGACTGGTCCAAATGGAATTGGGAAGAGTACGCTACTTGAGCACCTGGCAAACAATACTGAAAAAGGAGCAAAGATATCAGAGGGTGTGACGGTGGGCTACTACAGGCAGGATTTTTCAACACTTGATTTTGAAGAGACAGTATTTAAAACTTTAGAATCTGCGATGGTTAAACCAAACGAACAAACCATGCGTTCTGTTGCGTCGGGATTCTTGATCACAGGAGAGCTTATGTATACAAAAGTTGGGAGTCTGTCTGAAGGACAGAAAGGACTCGTTGCGTTTGCACAGCTCGCACTACTAAAACCAAACTTACTAATACTTGATGAACCTACCAATCATATAAACTTTCGCCACTTACCCATCATTGCAAAAGCACTAGACCAATACGAAGGAGCGATGATTCTCGTATCTCACGTACCGGAATTCGTAAAAAAGATCCGCATAGATGAAACGCTCGATCTGGAGAATCTCAAAGCGGTAAAAAAGAAGTAGAGATTATGTCAAACTTAACGAGATGAGATAAAACATAAATAGTAAGTAAGTTCAACAAAGGAGAGTATGATGGAATTAATAGAAGTTTTATTTAGACAACTATTTAAAAAGGAACAGTGTGGTGGAACAACCATAGCCGTCAACATTTCGATGGTTTCAGAGAGTCTTTGTTCACAGGTTGTGCGTGTTTCTACGTGTGGAGGAGATACTACAACTATTCAATTTAAACCACCACTACTACTTGAAGAAGCTTTACTGAAGGCCAGAGTATATACTTCAAATGGGAACTTCGTGTGTTCTGAATAGAAAGACATTTTTTGTAATAGCCACCTTATCTTTCAATAGATGGGTGGTTTTTTTTGTTTACAATTAACTTCATATTTAACTCCGGAGTTAAATATGGAGTTAATTTTTGTGATATAATTTTTACATGGCTAGAAGAAAATTAAAAGATAGAAATATTCGCAAGTTGGGACGTACGGGACGTGGAAAAAGCATAACCGTGACGTTGCCGATAGAATTTATCCGCGAGTTAAAATGGCGCGAAAAACAAAAAGTTGTCATCAAAAAGCGTGGAGATAAATTAATAATTGAAGATTGGAAGAAATAGATCTTTATGCTTTTTCTTATTGTAATTATACTTGTCGTAGGATTACTTATTTATTATGTATGGAATCTTCCATTTGAAGAGGGAGATGGTTTTACAGAAATGAAGAAAAACATAAGGGAAGTTGAGTATAGTGTTACGGATAAAGAGAAGAAAAATATAATGATAGAAGATAAAGGAAAATAATGTCACATAAAGAACTGGAAAAACTTTTTAAACAAGATCAGACAGATCGGCGAAATAAAAAAATGCTGGAAGATTTTGAGAAAATTATTGAGCGTGATC
>CAYSEK010000014.1:0-13771 GCA_964430255.1 uncultured Candidatus Saccharibacteria bacterium | reverse complement strand
GAACTGGTACAACATTATCCTCCGGCAACATAGGCATCGGCACCACCTCCCCATACGCAAAGCTTTCCGTGGTAGGACAAGTTGTTGGTGAATATTTCACTGCGACGAGTACGAGTGCGACGAGTACGTTCACTAATCTTTCTTTAACAGGAAATTCAGAACTCGGAACAATAATTTCTGGCACGTGGAATGGTACTGCCATTACGGATTCGTATATTGATTTTGGTACTGATTCAAACCAGGTTTCCGCGGCTGATATTCAAGTGGCTGATTCTGGTGGATATTTTGCTTCCTCTGAGACCGAAGCTCTTTTAAAAGAGATTGGGCAAGAATCAAATGAACGTTGGTCAACAGGGCTTGTTTCTGGCGGAGATATTACTGACGGAGGCGGTGTTACTATCGATGTTGCATCAGGAGTTGGTTATGTTGGGAATGATCGTGTAACATGGAACGCAGTCTCTCTTTCAGCGACACAAGATGGTGATAATTGGATTCAGGTAAATAGCAGTGGCACCGTGAGTGTGGTGACAGCTAATCCGGACGAAAATAGTTACATAGAGCTTGGTCATGTTTATACGATAAGTAGCAATACTGATATTGGAAGTATTTCTTCAAATCCATTTACGGCTGGAAATTATTCGTATATAGTCAATAATTGGATAGACAATACCGTTGGTGAGACAGTTGATAGTGGTAATATTCTTTCTGCTAGTTCAACACAGGCGTTGTCTTTCTATGTTACAAATGGGCAAGCTCATTCGCGATTTAAGCAATTTACTTTTAACGATACATATACATTTACAAAATGGTACAACACTGCGGACAATGGATGGGTAGAGGATACTGGTGATGCCAATCTTGCGACTACAACAAAATACAATGTTTCATCTAATAATCAAGCATCTGCACTTGTTGATATGACATCCAGTTACTGGAAGAAGGATCTCGTCCTTCGTACACTTGATGGCAACGTTCACTATATATATGGCCAAGCGGAATATTCCACCGAGCAGGCAGCAAAAGATGGAGCACTTCCTTCCATTCCGGGTTCAATTCAAAATGGAGGTAGTTTGTATTCTGGTACGATTGTTGTCCAAGGTGGCGATACAGATATTTCTGATAATTTATATGATATACGCCCTAATTTTGACCGTGTATTTGGTTTTGGAACTTCTGGAACAACTGGAACTGTAGCAGACCATGGTAATCTTTCTGGTCTTTTAGATGACGACCATACTCAATATCTTCTTGTGAATGGCTCTCGTGCAATGTCTGGTAACTTAGTACTTGGATCAAACAATATTACAGGAGTTGCGGCACTCACAATGACAGGAACCTTGACTGGTACTGGCGCGGCATTTGATACGGATACTCTTATTATTGATGCAACCAACAATAATGTCGGCATTGGCACCACCTCCCCGTATGCAAAACTATCCGTTGTCGGACAGGTTGTTGGTGAGTACTTCACCGCGACGAGCACTACCGCAACGAGTACGTTTATTGCAGGAGTTAATGTAGGTTCAGGAAATTCATATTTTATAAATTCAAATAATATTTTAAATTTAAATGGAAATGGTGTTGAAGTAGGAACAGGAAATACAGGTAGTGGTACTCAAGCAACAGCTGTTGGTGTTAATAACACAGCGACAGGTTATCAAGCAACTGCTTTTGGATATAGTAATACATCAACACAGTCTTTTTCATCTGCTATTGGATATAATAATGAAGCGACAAGTCTTTTAACTGTTGCAATCGGATATAATAATACCTCTGATAGTGCAAATGCTGTTGCGATTGGATTTCTAAATCAAGCTACATCTTCAGTTGCTACCGCTATTGGCAACAATAATGAAGCTGGAGGAGATCATTCTGTTGCTATGGGATATAATAATAATTCTTACGCAGATTATTCTGTAGCTATGGGGTTAGATGTAACAAACAACATCGCATATTCTGCGATGTTTGGTGCTTCGGACACTGCAAAAATAACAATTCTTTCTACTGGTGATACCGGCATCGGTACCACCACCCCGTGGAGAACACTCTCTGTAGCAGGAACCGCCGCCTTCAGTGGACTTACCAATGATGGTACTGGTTATGACCTTTGTTTAAACACCACAACATACGAGATGGCAACGTCTACAACTGGTTGTGGAGCATCATCTAAAAGATTCAAACAAAACATACAAGACATTTCTTATGGACTGGAAGATGTACTTAAATTCAGACCAGTATCCTTTGACTGGAAGGAAAACTTCATGCCAAACGGAACAAAACAAATAGGATTTATCGCAGAAGAAATGGAGAATATTATTCCTGAGATTGTAGGGTATGACAGCGACGGAAGAGTTATGAATCTTGATTATCCAAAACTCACAGCAGTGCTTGCAAGTGCTATCCAAGAACAACAAGCACAAATTGAAGAACTCTCTGAATACATCAAAGGAGAAGAAATAACTCTTGACGGAGAAGGGGAATCAGCATTCTGGTCAATTGACCACACTTCAGGACGTATAAAATATGATTTTGGAGGAATTGACATTGTAAATATAAACAGTATTTCCATAGGGGAGTGGAGTATCGATGCGACAGGACGACTTGTTGTTGATGAGGTGGTGGCGAATCGTGTTAACACGAATGTGCTTTGTGTAGATGGTGTTTGCATAGGAAAAGATAAGTTTAGAGAAATATTTGGAGAGAGTACTATTGATACAACATCTCAGCAAGCACAAGACCAGACATCTGAAAGTTCAAATGATGTCGATGAAAATATGACAGACGGTGGTGTTTCTGCTGAAGATACAACTGAAGATACAAATCAAGAAAACAAAAAGGACGATGGAGATGAAGAAGAAGAACAAAATGAAACTGAAAATATTGATGATACTGCTTCGGATTCTATGGTTGACGACAGTCCCAAAGAGACACCTAAAGAGGTTGATGTAGAAATAGATGAAAGTGAAGGAGAGACGCCTATTAACGAAGAAGAACCCGTGATAGATGAAAGTTTGTTGGAACCGAGTTTAAATGATGAAGAAGAGGAAGAACTTTCCGCGGATACAGACAACTTAGACGATCAAACAGAAGAACCTGTTCAAGAAGATGGTGGGAGTGAAACAGGCTTGAGTGCCGATGAACCTGTTCAAGAAGACAACATGGAGCAGACTTCAGAATAGTTTTTTTTCTTTACATAAAATTAAATATAGTTTAGTATTCTACTTGGTTGAACTTTACTTAGACAAGGGAGAATGTAATGAACTACGGTCAATTACGAAGTATTTTTGTTGGTAAAAATGCACTCACTGCTAATATGGCAGCAAATTTAAACAAAGAAGTACAAAAAATTGTCTTCTATTTATTTGGAGAAGCAAGTTCAAGCCATAAAAATGAGGTAGAAGTTTCTTCCGAAACACAGGTAAAGATTGAGAAATTACTAGAGTCTCTACCGAAAGGATTAACTTTTTTTTCTTGTTGTAAAGAAAAGAGGATTAAGGGTTTATTAGGTTCAGACCCGGAAAAAACAATTAGGGATAGTTTTGCTATGTGAGTAGCTCAATAGAAATGTTTCAAACTCCGCCAAATTGGTGGGGTTTTTTTGTGTTTTGTGTTGTGGATAACTTGTTTTGCGTTGTGGAACATAGTGTTATATACTATTATCAAGGTGGGATGAAGTGGTAAATCACTTTTCCTGTCGTTTGGGTACTAAAAGTTAGATGGTGCGTAGGAAATAATATTTTTTTAGACAATATTATGTTGATAGGAGAATACATACATACATTAGATCCTAAAAAAAGGATCTCCATGCCTGCTAAGTTTCGCAAGGAAATAGGGAAGAAAGTTGTTGTAACGCGCGGGTTAGATAACTGTCTTTTTGTGTATCCAACAAAACAATGGGAGAAGGTCACTTCAAAATTAGCCGAACTTCCAATGGGAGCGTCAGACACACGCGGATTCAATAGGTTTATGCTTGCAGGTGCCGTAGAAACGGACGTTGATTCACTTGGCAGAATTTTAGTCCCTGATTTTTTAAAAGATTTTGCCGGACTCAAAAGTAAGGTTGCGGTTATCGGAGTTCACGATCGTGTTGAGATATGGGATGAGAAGGGGTGGAAATCTTACAGAGGGAAGATTGAAAAACAGGCAGATGTGTTGGCTGAAAAATTGAGTGAAATAGGTGTGCTGTAATTATTGTAATTCAAATAAAAATATGGCACATATACCAGTACTTTTAAAAGAAACAATAGATGGATTAGATATTAAAGAAAATGATATCGTACTGGATGGCACAATAAACGGGGGCGGGCATAGTTTTGAAATATGTAAAAAGCTCAGCAAGGAAGGAATGTTGATTGGGATAGATCAAGATACTAACGCGTTAGCAAAAGCACGTGAGAGATTGCATGGATGTAAAAGTCAAATAGCTCTAAGGCAAGAGAATTTCAGAAATTTGGACAAAGTGCTTGATGAGATAGGGGTTGAGAAAATAAACAAGGCTTTGTTTGACCTCGGATTAAGTTCCAACCAATTGGAAGAGTCAGGAAGAGGATTCTCATTTCTCAAAGACGAACCTCTCCTCATGACATTCAATCCAGATCCAAAAGAGGTAGACATAACAGCTTGGGAAATTGTAAATAAATGGGGAGAGGAAAGTATGTCTGATGTGATATATGGATATGGTGATGAAAAATTTTCCAGAAGAATAGCCTCCAATATTGTAAAATCAAGAAAAGAAAAACCGATAGATACTACTTTTGAGCTTGTGGATGTGATTAAAAAAAGTGTTCCAATATGGTACAGAAGAGGAAAGACACATCCAGCAACGAAAACATTCCAAGCTTTGCGTACTGCTGTTAACGATGAAATACGTTCAACAAGGGATGGCATGGAGAAAGCAGTAGAGCGTTTGAATACAGGAGGAAGGATTGCCGTCATAACTTTTCATAGTAAGGAAGATAGATTAGTGAAGATGTTTTTTAGAGAAAAACAAAAAGAGGGAGGATGTGTTGTTATAACAAAAAAACCAATACCTCCCACAGAAGAAGAGGTAAAAGATAATCCTCGCGCAAGGAGTGCAAAATTGAGGATACTGGAGAAAGAATAGTAATATTACAATGAATAAAAAAAATAATACATTTAATAATATTGAAAAGAATATGTTTACTGTTTTGACTGTTGGTGTATTCTTAAGCGTGTTCTTGTATGTATATTTTATAAGTACATCTGTTGTTAACGTTGTACAGAGGAAAAGTATTGAAATAGAAACACAAATGCTTAGTTCTAATGTAGGTGAGCTTGAAAGTGAGTATATTTCTTTGAGTAAAAATATTACTCTTTCCTACGCGCACTCACTTGGTTTTATCGAGCCAAAAAATGTTTCATTTGCACATGCGAGATCATTTGCTGTAAATCTTGGAAGCGGAATTTAGAAAAATTTTTTAATATTTATTTGAGTTTCTAAATAATTATAAATTATATATTTGTCTCCATATGTTTACATAGAACACATGAAAATATTTAAATGGTTCGGAAAATCAAATACATACTTATCGCGGCTGTGGTTTATCTATGGCGGTGTTTTTTTGTTTGCAATTTTGTTGATTGTAAACCTTTTTATTGTTCAAGTAATCGATGGTAAAACATACAGTGATAAAGCGGATAGACAGTACGTTGTGTCCGGTGTGAGTACATTTGACCGCGGTACTATATTTTTTACGGAAAAAGATGGGAATACTCCGTCTTCCGCAAGATTGAAATCAGGGTTTACTGTAGCGATAAATCCAAAAATCCTAAAAAACGGGGTTGAAGCTTTTAAGTCTTTGTCAGAGATAATCGAAATAGACAGCGATTCTTTTTTTATAAAAGCGAGTAAAAAAGACGACCCATATGAAGAAATCGCCAGACGTGTCAGTGAAAAAGATAAAGAGAAAATAGAAGCATTGAAGATAAGTGGGGTTATTGTGTCAAAAGAAAGGTGGAGATTCTATCCTGCTGGCACAACAGCCTCTCATGTGCTGGGATTTGTCGGGTACCGTGGCAATGAACTCGCAGGTAGATATGGACTTGAAAGATATTATAATGATATTTTGTCACGAGATGACAATACGCTTTATGTGAATTTCTTTGCGGAAATATTTACAAACATAAGAGAGTCGTTGCTTGGGGACGGTGTAAACAGAGAAGGAGATATTTTTACTTCAATTGAACCGTCTGTTCAGGGGATGTTGGAAGATGGAATAAATGGTATAAAAGAAAAATGGAACGCAGGTTCTGTTGGAGGAATAATACTTGACCCGACAGATGGTAAGATATATGCTCTTGCCAGTGCTCCTAATTTTGACCCGAATGTATTTAATAAAGTTAAAGATCCTTCCGTATTTGTAAATCCAATAGTTGAAGATGTTTTTGAAATGGGATCTATAATCAAACCTCTTACAATGGCTGCTGGAATCGATGCGGGGGTTGTCACAGCAAAGACGGAGTATGACGATAAAGGGTATGTTGTATTTGATGGAAGTAGGGTAGAGAATTATGACGGTAGAGGCAGAGGAGTTGTGCCAATGCAACAGGTTCTTAGTCAGTCTCTCAACACAGGTGCAGCGTTTGTAATGCAAAAGCTTGGGAAAGAACGTTTTAGAAACTACATGCTCGCGTTAGGTTTAGGAGAAGAAACAGGGATAGACTTACCGGGGGAAGTCTCTGGGCTTGTTAGAAATTTGCAGAGTAGTAGAGATATTGAATATGTGACGGCTTCTTTTGGACAAGGTATTGCAATGACTCCAATAGCAACCGCTCGTGCGTTGTCTGCTCTTGGAAATGGAGGTAAACTCGTTACACCTCATATTGTGACAAAGATTGATTACAAAAGAGGCTTATCAAGAGAAGTATCATACAGTGAAGGAGACCGTGTTTTTAAACCGGAAACTTCAGAGGAGATAACAAGGATGCTTGTTGAGGTGGTAGACAAGGCGCTCCTTAATGGTAAGGTGAAATTGGAAAACTATAGTGTTGCTGCAAAGACTGGAACTGCTCAGATTGCGCGAAGTGGTGGAGGAGGGTATTATGATGATAGATATCTGCATTCATTTTTTGGGTATTTCCCTGCATATGAACCACGTTTCTTGGTATTTTTATATGTAGTGAATCCAAAAGGAGTACGGTATGCATCACAGACATTAACATATCCATTTATAGATATTACAAAATTTTTGATCAATTATTATGACATACCGCCAGATAGGTAATTAGAAACGTAAGAGCTAACAATAAAGACAAATATGTTAAAATACATTATTAAAAAAATAATTATATGGATACTTCGATTGGAAGCGAGGCTTATTTTAAAAAAATATAAGCCCGGAGTAATCGCGGTGACTGGCAGTGTTGGCAAGACCTCTACAAAAGATGCGATATACACCGCACTAGATGATTTTTTATTAATACGCAAAAGTGTTAAAAGTTACAACAGTGAGCTTGGGGTTCCTCTTGCAATACTTGGGTGTGAGACAGGGTGGAATAATCCGCTTCTTTGGGGTAGAAATATACTTGAAGGACTCGCTCTTATTTTATTCAAAAATCATTATCCAAAATGGCTTATTCTTGAAATTGGCGCTGACAGACCGGGAGATATAGAAAAAGTATCGCAATGGTTGAAACCAGATATTTTGATTATTACAAGATTTGGGGATGTTCCAGTTCATGTTGAGTTTTTTGCATCCCCTGAAGACCTCGTGAAAGAAAAATCATACTTAGTGTCAGCTTTGAAGAAAAAAGGGTTTCTTGTGGTAAACAATGACGACAAAAGATCTTTTGCAATGAGAGAAAAGTTTGATGGCATGACAACAACATACGGTCTTGGTAAAGGTTCCGCGATGTTGGCATCAAAAGAAAGCATCGTGTATAAAGACGATAAGCCTGTAGGCGTGAAGGTAAGAGTGGATCACGATGGTAGTAGTGTTCCACTCGACCTTGTGGGGGTTACAGGCAAGCAGTATGTGTATTCAGCATTGGCTGCTTTGTCTGTCGGTGTGTATTTAAAGGTAAACGTTATTAAGATGTCACAAGCCCTAAAGTCTTTCAGAGGTTCTCCTGGTAGGATGAGATTAATAGATGGCATAAAAGGCTCGTGCATTATAGATGATACTTATAATGCATCTCCTGTGGCAGTAGAAGCGGCGCTTGAAACACTAAAGGATATAGAAACCAAAGGTGTAAAGATCGCTGTACTCGGTGACATGCTGGAGCTTGGTAAATATACAGTGGAAGAGCACAAAAAGATTGGTAAGCTTGCTGGTGGCGTGTGCGACCTATTGTTGGTTGTTGGATTGCGTGCAAAATCAATCACAGAAGGGGCTTTGCTCGGAGGACTTAGTGAAAAGAATGTTATTGAATTTGAAGATTCACAAAAAGCTGGTAAGTACCTCGAACATATTCTTAAAGAGGGAGACGTCGTCCTTGTAAAAGGGTCTCAATCAATGCGAATGGAGCACGCAGTGGAAGAGATAATGGCACACCCAGAACACAAAGCAGAATTACTTGTACGACAAGAAAAGGAGTGGATGGAGCGGTAGGGTGTTGAAGATCTGTAATATCAATATGGTAGATAAAGAAAAATTTGAAAAAATAAAACAAAAAGCAGAGGAATTTTATAAATCTCTTAGTAGTACATATTGTCCATATTTAGGCGAAAAAGTTAGTTTTAATACTAAAGGACTAGGTCATATAAAATTTAAAAACTGGAATAGAACACGCGTACGTGATGATCAATATATGCGTTTGAAGCTCGTTCACCTTGCTCCAGAAGTGATAAGTAGATCGAACACCATGCAAGGGTATTCTGAGACGAAAGAATTTGAAAGAAGGAAGATTAATAGTAGGTGGGAGAAGTCACTAATCTCAGTTTCATATTATGAGTTTGTTGCTGTGTTAGAAGGCATAAGAGTGCGTGTGATTATAAGGCATGTTGCTGGTGGACAAAAACACTTCTGGAGCATTATTCCTTTTTGGAAAATGGATAAAAATAACGGTAAAAGGATATTGCACTACGGGAAGCCACTTGAAGATTAAGCACAAAAAAATACCACATAGTGGTATTTTTTTGTAGTGCTTGGCTGCGGTTTATGAATTAACCGCGGGAGAGCCAAAGCCCTCACAAGCACTAAACACATTATGCAGTATTGCAAATATTATTGCAAGTAAGGTTGTCTATTCTTTGTTTGTAACCGCCTCAACTTACGTTGAGGCGGTTATTTTTTATTTTAAGTCTGCGGTTTGAATCGGGCTTTGTATTGGAGGAGGAGTCATATCAATTTCTCCAAATTGTTTTTCATATTTTTGAACTTGGTTGTTCATCCACATGGCAATACTTTTCATTGTCTGAGGTGTTGTTGCAAATGAATCAAGATTATTTCCTGAGGTAATAGCAAAAGAGAAAAGGTGTTTGCCGTAAGCACCAACCGCTCCATCGCAGAATTTTTTTGGTAGTTGGTTAAAGTCTATTTTTGTTGCATCGATCATATTTTTAAAATTTAAGTGATAAAACCTTACCTGTATTTTATCATAAAATGTAAAATAAGAGTTAATTTCGCTTTGTAAGGTTGGATTTTATTATAAGATGAGGAGATGTTGATTTGTTGCAAAATATAAGTATAGTTATCTTGGAGTTAGCACTATGTAATATTTAACCAACAGAAGAGGAAGAGACTGATGAAACTAGAAGAACGACTTATTGTAGCAGTGGATTTTGATCCGAGAAAAAACGATGACATCTCTGGGGTTCTGAAAAAGGTTGAAGATTTAGCTGAGAGTCTTCAGTGTCTTGGTGTGGTAATTAATGTAAACTCTATCCTGCGCGCTCAAGGCTATCAACTCATCAACGATCTTCATAATGTCGGTTTAAAAGTATTCGCGGATTTGAAACTCATTGATATTTCGAAGACGATGGAAATTGACGGAGCGATGCTTGAAATATATAAGCCTGATTTCTTGACTGTTATGTGTTCCTCTTGTATTGATGGAATGCACGCTGTTCAGAATATTCTCACTGAGACTAAGGTGTTAGGTGTCACTATCCTTACGAGTTTAAATGAAGAAGAGTGTCAGGCTATCTTTACTTGTTCAACAAAGGCTGGTGTATTGCGTTTTGCTCGTATGGCAAAACTCGCTGGCTTGGGTGAACTTATTTTTTCACCGAAAGAGGTTGGGGTGGTAAAAGATCGTTTTGAGCTTCAATTAGGACTCAATACACCAGGGATTCGCCCAGAGTGGAGCTTGATCGAAGGGGGATGATCAATCAAGAGTAATGACACCAGTGCAAGCAATCAAAAATGGTGCAGATCGGATCGTGATTGGACGACCAATAACTCAAGCAGAAAATCCTCGCGAAGCCGTTCAAAGAACGCTTGAGGAAATACAATGAGGACTTTATAAAAGAAAGTAAGATTGTGAATACTTAAACTAACAACACCCCGCACTATTGTGCGAGGGTGTTGTTAGTGATTCTATCGTAATGTTGGGTCTTGCAGTAGTCTGGCTTATGATACAATAAATTATTATTCATTTTGTTTTAATCAGTATGAGATGCAAGAAATTATTACTAAAATTCAAAACAAAGTCATTTCTTTTTTACAAGAAGCAGAGGGAAGTGTAGGTAAACCATTGTCGTATCTTTGTGAAGATAGTTGTAGTGAGATATCTCGTCTTACTGCTTTTTGGCTGTCGCAAAAACTACCAGGAGCAAAATTTTTAATATTAAAAGGAGAAAAAGTTCAAGGAGAGAAAAGCCACGATATTCTCGCAGTTTCTTATTTGGATAAAATTTTTCTTGTAGATACTGCGATTTGGCAGTTTTTCCCAGACCATGAGAATTCTTATCTTGGGGAATTTATCAATTTAGACAAGGCTTTTGTCTTCCTCGAGAAATTTTATGGAGGCAAATGGCAAGTTTCAGAAAAACTTACAGAGGAATCTTTCGAAGAAAAAGACGAATGGAAGAAGATTATCCATTTAAATTTAAATGGATAATCTCTATCCTTAGCGCATTCGGCGCTGGCTACTGGTGTGCTCTCAGAATGAGAAGTTCTACTTTGTGACGATATAGTAGCCTTTGCTCGAACTCACTTCGAGCGAAGCTCGTAATCTTCCACGCGCCGAGCGCGTGATGGCTTGCAACTTTATCTTGCGCGCCGAGCGCGCAGTAATGTTTCCGCACTCCAGAAAATCCTTTGCAGTATTCCTTTTTCCTTTGCGTGGGGGATTCTTTTTTTGAATATGGAAAAGGATTTTCTTCCGTGCGAACTTCTACTAGTCGCAGAAGATACAATGAACAAAAGTGTCGTAGGTCATTTCCAGTATATCATAAGGATAGGGCTTCGGTATGCCACCCTCGGCATCCGCCCACCCGTGCACACACAATTCTAAATTTTAAGGAAGTAAAGGAGAAATTTAGCTCCCTTACTAATACAGTCGTTGATTCGGATGTTAATGTTAATATGGAATTCTCATTTTCGTTGTAGTAATCCACAACTTTTATTGCAAAAAAACAATAATATGTTACTATAGTTTCTGTCGGTTGCCAATCAACCGACTTTGTTCTTTCAACAATCAACAATTTAGGAGATTTAAATGAAAAATCATTTTGTGCGAGTATTTGCAATACTCGCAGTAACTTTCTTTGGAATAGGTTCCGCATATGCAGGGTTTCTTGCATTTCCTATTTCCGGATACTCGTCATCTTCCGCACCCGTTAGTGCTGTTATGGATCATAATTCCAGCTGGAATTACATAAAGACTTTCACTGGTGAAAGCGGGTCTTATTGGGATGGATGTCTGGCTTATGTAAATGGGCAAAACGTAGCATGTGATAGCAGTAATACCGCTTACCCATGGGGATACAAAAGACCTGGTGGTGCGAAGTGGTCTACTCCCGGCTTGAACTATGTTGATTACGCCCCAGGTGATGATATATACATGTGGTATGATAATCACCATGGTTATGACTATGCCGTGCCACAATGGACACCTGTATATGCTGCAGCAGCTGGGACATTGGCATCCATTGATCCAACGTGGGGGCAGATAAAAATTGACCATGGAAATGGCTATAAAACTGCCTATACTCATATGTATCTTGCATTGCCTCAACCTCAAAATATAGCGAAAGGATCTATTTTGGGTTGGGTTTCAAATGTTGCACCAGTGTATGTAGGAATTCATCTTCATTTTGAAGTTGAAAGAAATACTGGTGGTCAATGGTACGAAGTTGATCCATATGGCGGAAGTGGAGAACCTGTTCTTTGGGAATAATATCTTCTTGATTGGTTCACCCTCAAGCCCACCTTCATTAAAGAAGGTGGGCTTTTTTATGTACCCTTAATTGATACTTGGTTCAAAGGTTTCAAATGTTGAATAAATGCCTTCTAAAATATGTATGTATTGGGGGTAGTTGTTTACCCATTCAGTAAGTTGAACATTGTTTATATCCTTAATCCAATCTTGTACATATTTTTGTGCCGGATTAAACCCGTCCAAAATAATACTAAATACATTATTTTTCTCAATTACATATACTCGCGCAGAGTTATTATACACCGCTATTGTGGAATTTTTTGTCTTTATAATCTGTTTTAACGGATTAGGTGGATCAATAAAATTTTGTATTATTTCTTCTGTAGTTTTTCCAAATTGATCAGGGTTTCCTTCTCGCACAATAGTAATTTGATAATTCTGAAATGTTTCGAGATCTCTATAATTTGCAATTTTTATATTTGGATATTTTGCTGGCAGAATGATAAATGTTGACTTGGGGAATTCATAAAAACTATATTGAGTGTCTTTACCGTCTATAATTTCTACATCCTGCGGATGTTTGAATCGATACCCGTACTCTTTGTTTTCATAAATCAGCCAATTTGAGGTATCTAATTCAATAGCAGTTTCTTTTTCTCTATTTCCAATGATACTGTTTTTTGTATTATATAAATAAAATACAGCAACCGCTCCGATAAAAATAGAAACTATAATTATAAATATTTTTATATTTTTATATTTAATATTAATCATAATTAAGTTACAATTATACTCAATAATGATGAGTTTGAACAGTCTTTCTTCGTATAAAATAAATTATATAATATTACAATAAGTGACAGACCTAATATAATTTATTTTGAAGTTTGCTGATACAAAAGTTAAAATTTTTCCGAACTTTGTTATTTTATATTAAAAAGGCTTTATTTTTGAAAAGTATTTTAAACATAGTCATCTTAAAAGCTTATCAGAAGACACACCGATTGCTTTTGCTAATTTCGCAATCGTTGCAAGTGTTGGATTAGCTTTTCCATTTTCAATATTACTGATAAAACCGCGACTTACGCCAAGCGAGCGCGAAATATCACCCTGTGTTATACCTCTTTCGGTTCTGATTCGCTTTAGATTTTCGCCAAATTTCGTTGATTCATTCTTCATTCTTAACAGTATACGCTTGTTATACTATATCACAATGTTATAATATATGGTAACACTCCAGAAAATCCTTTTCCATATTCAAAAAAAGAATCCCCCACGCAAAGGAAAAAGGAATACTGCAAAGGATTTTCTGGAGTGCGGAAACATTACTGCGCGCTCGGCGCGCAAGATAAAGTTGCAAGCCATCACGCGCTCGGCGCGTGGAAGATTACGAGCTTCGCTCGAAGTGAGTTCGAGCAAAGGCTACTATATCGTCACAAAGTAGAACTTCTCCCACCGCCCGTCGCTCTGCGACGAAATTGCTGGG
>CAYSEK010000013.1:0-13787 GCA_964430255.1 uncultured Candidatus Saccharibacteria bacterium | reverse complement strand
ATACGTGTTACGCCAAGAATAAAACCATAAATTAAAAAGTGTTATAATATACAAAACAAGTATTTATCAAAATTAATTACTTTGAATTAATACCCGTACTTTTTGCAGGTGCGATTGCAGCGATTATCATGCTAGCTACACGCATAGGAATGAAAACTTAAAAATGGACGTACTCAGTATGCTCGGCAGTATAATAGGGACAGGACGTAGAACAGGTATGATACTACACGTCTTACTTGGTGCAGTATTTGCACTTCCTTATATACGGGGATTCATATACTTTAATATTACACAAAACTTTTGGATATGGGGGCTTGTGGGTGGATTTATACATTGAATAATCTCAAGAATACCCCCTAGGAATTATACCTAAAGTAAGTACATTTGCAAAAAAAATTCGAAAAACAAGATGTTGTTGCGTTTCTGACTGGATGCTTATTTTTTGGAGTACTTATTGGAACTTCATACTCATATTTGTTGCATATATAGTTATCCCTCAAAAAAACACAAAAAAAACTGCTCTACTAAATAGAGAGCAGTTTTTTGTTGAGAGAAAATAATCCCTTATTCTTTTTAATCTTCAGTGTCGTCTTTAAACATTTTTTCCATTTCTTTTTCAAACTTCTTATCTAATCCTTCTAAGTCATCGAGATCATGCTCGCCAAAATCTTCTGCATCATCATTCACGTCTTCTAAAGCATAATCCAAGTCGTCGGTCTCATCAATATCATCTAGTTCATCAAGTTCACTCAAATCATCCAAATCATCAAAGTTAAAGAATTCATCAATTTCATCCAGATGCTTGATCTTTACTTTGGGAAACTTCTTCCCTTCCTCTCGTAAGCCCGTAAGCTCTGCGTCAATATCTCCAAGTAGTTGTTCAATTTCAGTTTGCATCTGCCCCTGCATATCTTTTGAAATTGCACTAAGCGCAACTTCATATCCTTTTATACTATTTTTCATTGCCTCTTCTATTGCACCCTTTGCCTCCTGTGGCACTTTGTCATACACATCAGCCAGTACTGTTTGATGTTTTACTGTTGCTTCGGCTATTGTAGATAGTACCTCATCAACATCTTTTCCTTCATCTTTTGCCTTTTTAGCTTTTTTAAGTGCTTTTTCTAAACGTTTCTGATACTTTTTGGTTACTTTTCCAGCACGCTTAGATTCACCAGCCCGCGCAAGCTCCTGCGCTTCTGCTAATCTTTCATCTGCCAGAGAAATATAACGCTCCGCTTTTGCAACATCCCCAAAAGTAAATAATGTTCCTATTTCTTCTGAGAGAATATCAAGAAAATAAAAGAAGTCCCCCGGTAGCAAACCTGAGATATTTTGCTTTACAGCTTCTCCCTCTACTATAGGCTCATCTCCATGAGCACTTACTATTCCGGTAAATGCAAACAAAAAAATGAATGACCCGAAAAATATATTTTTAAACATAATTATTTTTTACTATTTAAACTGCAATTAATAGCCTTTACCTAAAAACACTTTTTACCAAATGGACAATGCCTTTATCATTCTTATCGTACCTATCCGCAATAAGCAAAAGTGCTCCTATAAGCGCTACATTGGAAAATATACCTACAAGGCTAAACGGAATAAGATACGCAAAAACAGAAAGAGCGCCCAGAAACCATGACAGATAGACAGCTGTCTCATATACATGCTTCTGTAAGATAAGCAACGCTCCTCCAAATATAAATATTACCCCCGAAAGCACTATCCATATCACCTTAAATGGAATAAAGAATGGCACATAATAAATAAGCATTTGTGCTCCGATAATATGACTTAAACCAAATACGACAAAAGACAACCCCACCAAGTTCCTTCCAACAATTGCCAATGAGCTAAAATCCTGCTCTTTTACTTTTTTTATAGTTTTTTGAACATTCCCCATGTTGTTATTAAATTAATATTAATACGCAACTGGTATATTTTAAGTATACACAATATTGATATTTAATTCATGTACATAAAGGTCGCTGTAGCAAACCGACAGGGCATTAGACCCATATTAATCAAAAATATTTACAAGATATTCATCTATTTCACGTTGACTAAGATCGTAGAAATATATTCCATCGTTATACAATCTCTCGGCAAGCTTCACCCCAACAAACCGCCAGTGCCAAGGCTCAAAAACATAGTATCCATTTTTTTCAGGATACGAGAGTACAAATCCATATTTATATGCATTGTCTGTAAGCCACTCATATGTATTAGTATTTTTAAAAGCCAAAAAATCATTACCTGTTTCTGGAGTTGTGAAATCAACCGTCGTACCAAGCTGATGTTCAGAATATCCTTGATCGGCAGAAAATTTATTAGCACCAGAACCATAAACGATTGAGTAATTATTTTTCAACTGAGTCTGTGTTTCAAATGACCGATAAGCTGACACTACCAACAGATCAATTCCATTACCTATCGCACCATCAAGCATTCTCTGCATGTATAGCCATGTATTTGAATGTATCCATTTATCCATATTTTTGTCATATGTATATTTAGGATCTACTTGAGTAAGCTTGCTGGGAAGATAATTCTCATTCAAAAAATACACTTTTGAATACTTTTGGAGTAATTCCTTATCTGTTTTGCTTAATTTTTCAAGTGTGCCAACTGTACCTGTTATACTCTTAACCTGTTCCTGTAAAAACACCATCTTTGATATTTCATTATTTAAATCTTCCCCCAGTTTACTTTTTTCTTTCTCAAGCTCCGAAAAATCATTTTCTAAAAAAGATATAGCGCTCGTGGCTTCACTCAATTCCAATATTTTTTTTGACAATTCTTCCTTTAGTACATCTCTCTGTTCACTTAAAATATAGTTTTGATATAGTAAATATAAAGTAGTAATAAATACCACCGCGAAAATAATCAGAATTTCATTAGTATATTTGGATATTTTTTTCATTGAATCAAGTATATCATACAATACAAAAAGCGGTCTGCTCATGCAGACTGCTTTTTGTATTGTCTCAACTTAGAAAACTTATTCGGACAAAGTTACTTTAATCTCATTTGAATACACACCACACTTTCCTCCTAGATACTCACAGATGCGAACATAGTATTCTCCAGCCCCATCAAATGCTCCTATTTTATAACTTTCAGCATCTGAACTACCTAGATAAACATACTTATCACCATCTCGCGTTGGATATGTTGGATTAGAATTTTTTGACCACACCAACTTAAAACCTCTCTGTGACACACCTTCACTCTCCCATTTAACTTTGCTTGTATCCTGGTCAGCAATTAAAGTAATCTTCGTTACGATAGAAGCTATTTGTTTTTTGTGTTTATTTTTCTTTTTCTTTGCGATCCATTCTGGTACATCCTTGTCTTTGTCCTTCTTGTGAAATTTCATGTTTATCTTTTCACGTGTCTTTGGTCCCACAACACCAACTTCCTCTAATCCATATTTTTCCTGTAGGCGCTTAACTGCTTTCTCTGTTAGTGCACCATAATAACCAGTTATAAGCCCTTCTGGGTAAAGCTCAGAATCAGTTGCTAAAAACTCTTGCAACAAAACCACATCGTCACCAATAACCCCAATAAACATTTGGCGGGTAAACATCATTGGAATATCTTTGTTCGATAGTTCTTCTTTTTTTGGTTCAACTGTTTTTACTACTTCTTTCTTTTGCTCAATCAATTCAGCTATCTGAGCTTGCATTTGCGCGATTTGCTTTGTAAGACTTGCGACTTGTTGCAATAGTTGCTGTATAACACTATCTTGCGATGTTGTCTGGGTAGTAGTTGCATCCTCCCCTGTTGAAGTTGTCTCCTCTTGAGCAAAAACAGGACCAGCCAAAAGCATGACAGCTACAATTGGTACAAAAATAACTTGAGTAATTTTTTTCATTTTTCTAATTATTATTTTATTAATTAAGAGCCTCAGACTCTTAGTGCATATTATATCAAACATAGCGATATGTGCCCAATATTGTTATTTTAAGACAAGTAAAACAACCCAACCTTAAAACATCAATAATTCTTTCTGTAATCTTTCAACCATTTCCAATATCTCACCAATCTGTCTTTTAAATTCAATAATTTTCTGTTCTTCTGTTTGTTCTGTTGTTTTAGTTGGGTCTTCTAGAGACAGAGAGCTCAAAACTTCATATGCACCTGCATAAGCAATAACATTTTCAGTAAATGTAAAATTTGAAACAGTTAAATTACTCGAGCCTCACGCATTTACAGCCCATCTATTAAGAAAGCTGGAGCAATCTGCGATAGTTATATTTGTGGAACCACCTATTGCTATATTAAAACTCGTATAATCTCGAGCCACCAGATTTTGAATGGTCACACAACTAAGAGAATTAGCGTACCCCCAAGGTCAAACCTTATATACACGCTAAATTACAAAACCATGCTACGCAAAATGGAAAAGCCGCAAACTGTTTAGAATAACAAGAATAGCCATACCAGAATCAGAAGCTATGGCAAACTCAAGGTGAGTAAAACCAAACAAAGCTAATATTAAAAACACTGCTTTTATCCCAAGTGCGGCAATTATATTGTATTTAATTGTTGTCATGGTTTTTTTGCCAAGCTTAATTGCAGACGGGATATTAGAAAGATTACTGTTCATAAGTGCAATATCAGCAGTCTCAATAGCCACATCAGAACCACCAACACCCATAGCAACACCTACTGTTGAGGTTGCAAGAGAGGGTGCATCGTTCACGCCGTCACCAACCATAGCAACAGAACCATACTTTTTCTTCAATTCAACGATCTTATCAACTTTCTCGTCCGGCAAAAGTGATGCATATGCTTCTTTAATACCAAGCTCCCCTGCAACAAAATTGGCAGCATGCTTATTGTCTCCAGTTAAAATAACAGACTTTACTCCTAATAAAGTAAGTGCTCTAATTGACTTACCTGCTTCATCTCTCACCTTGTCAGCAATAGCAAGCGCACCCATTACTCTGTCACCTGCACTTATCAAAACAACGGTCTTGCCTTCTTTTTCAAACTTTTCTGTTTTCTCTACTACCTCTTTTGTAGAAACGCTTCTGTCCTCGATAAGCTTTAAATTTCCAACGCAATGTTCAAGATCCTCACATATAAGACAAGTAGCTCTTCCTCCTTTACCTGCTATATTTTCATATTTCTCCATAAGATGAGGGGTAATTCCTTTTTCTTGAGCAAAATCAAGTATACTTTTTGCCAATGGATGCGATGAAAACTTCTCAATGCCGGCAGCGTCCGTCAACACCTGTTCTTCTGTAAAACCATTAAATGTAATTACATCCGAAACATAAGGTTCCCCAAAGGTAAGAGTCCTAGTTTTATCAAAAGCAACCACCTTAACCTTACCAAGCTCCTCCAGATACTTCCCACCTTTTATCAAAACACCACGGCGTGAAGCACCTCCAATTGCGGAAGCGATAGAAACAGGTGTTGATATAACAAGCGCGCAAGGACAAGAAATTACCAAAAGCACTAACGCCCGATAAAGCCAATCAGCAAAAATACCACCAAAAAAGAGCGGCGGTATTGTTGAAATTAAAACGGCACTTACAACAACAGCAGGAGTGTAATATTTTGCAAAACGATCTATAAAATCTTGCGTAGGTGCTCGTGACTTCTGCGCCTTGTCGACCAATTCTATGATCTTAGAAAAAGTAGAATTCTTACTTTCTTTTGTTACTTTTATTTCTAAATATCCTTGCCTGTTCAATGTTCCTGCAAAAACAGTACTCCCTTCTTGCTTATCTTTTGGAACAGACTCTCCAGTAATTGCAGCCTCGTCAACAGAAGAAACACCACCGACAACAACCCCGTCCAAAGGAATAAGATCGCCGGGTCTAACTGCAACAACATCTCCCACTTTAACCTCTTCCACTCTTTCTTCTCTTCCGTCCTTCAAAATAGCAACTTGTGGAGATTTTTTTACAAGAGCTTCAAGTGCTTCTTTTGAGCGCGAAACACCATACCTTTCAAATGCTTCGGCAAGAGAAAAGAAAAATACAACGGCGGCAGCCTCAGCAATTTGGTTGATATATACTGCACCTATGGCCGCAACCACTACAAGAAAATCAATGTTTAAAAACTTCTGTTTTATAAGACCCCTTACCGCTCCAGTAAAGACAAAATAACCACCGGAAGTAATTGATAGAAAATACAAAAATTCAGCAGACTCTTTAAATCCTAAAATAAAACTAAAAAACAACGCCAACAATAAAGATACTCCAGAAAATATGGTAAATATCTTTTTCCAGTCAAAACTTTTAGGATGAATGTGTGTATCACTTTGATCTACACTACAGTATTCACATGTATTTTGTTTACCTACTATTGGCATATAATTTATAGTTAAGTATAACTAATTTTTATTGTTTTCCAAATTAATATTATTTTCGCGAAGTAATTATGTATAATGTCGGAAAAATAATGAGAGTCAGTGCCGTTGAAAGCAAGAGACCAAATACGATAGACCATGCAAGCCCAGACCAGACTGGATCAGAAGCAATCGTGATACTACCAAGTATGGTAGTCGCGGATGTAAGGACAATTGGACGTAACCTAACTTTACCAGATTCAATAAGCGCGTCACGCTCATCCATTTCCGGATTTTCTTTTTTTAATTCTTGAAAATACTCCAGATACAAGATGGCATTATTAACAACAATTCCAACAAGTGCAATAAAACCAATTAAAGCTGTTGCGTTTAGATAAATACCAGCCACTTGATCAAGGACAAAAAAACCAAAAAGTATACCGACCAAGCCAAGTGGCACAGTGGTCATAATAAGAGCTGGAATACGGAAAGATTTATATTGTGCTACCAAAATAGCATACACCAAAAACAGTGCAACGATCATCGCAAGCCCAAGATCACGAAAATTCTCAAGTGTCATCTTCCATTCACCTCCCCAATTAATTTTATACCTCTCGCCTGAAGTGGTTGTATACACGGCACCAAAAAGCCCAGAGTCTGTGACAGAACCATTCTCGTCAGAATAATTTGAAAGAGATTTTATTACATCAAGCATCACATACACAATTGAACGATTATCTATTTCAGATGTAACATACACCACGCGCTCACTATCTTCACTAACTATTGCGGGAACACTCCTGCTCCATCTGTAAGCTGCAACTGAAGAAAGTGGAATAAGCACCCCATCTCTCGCACGAACATCAACCCTATCAAGACTATCCGGGGTTACCCGCTTATCTGAAGGAAATGAAATCTGTATTGGAGCATATTCATTTAATTCTAAAGAATGATATTGAGTAACATCAGCTGGTCCAAATAACAATGAGACAGTATCTGCAATACTTGTAGTATCTACTCCATACTCAAGAGCACTATTCTCGTCAATATCAATTATAAGTTTTGGGGCTGCTTCATCAATACTAATATCAACATCCACCGTACCATCAGTCGCTTTAACTTTTTTTTCTATCATTAAAGCAAGTTTTTCGCGCATACTATCGTCTGGACCCGTAACCTTTGCAACAAGCGGTGCAACTACGGGAGGTCCTGGAGGGTCGCCTATGACTTTAACTACAGTAGCAGGAGGCAATACTCCGGAAGAATATATACTCTCTCGAGCCCGAGACAATATCTTAAAAGATCTATCTTTACGAGCTTGATGGTCTATAAGATTTATTCTCAAAGTTGCCTGATTTCTTCCACTTCGCAACATAACACCCTTAAACAATCCATTAAAATCAATCACCGGAGGTTCTCCAACAAACGACTGTACGGACACGACATTGTCATCCTTACTCACAATAGATGCAACGCTCTCCGCAACTTTCCGTGTCTCAACTACGTCTGCTCCAACGGGCAGATCAAGATAAATATAGTATTGTTCTTTATCAGCCTTAGGAAGCATCTCAAAATGAACAAGACCAAATGCGGGGAGCGATAAAGAAATAACAAAAGCAACAACAACCCCTAAAATAACTTTTTTCTGAAGTTTAGAATTATATAGAATTTTATAAAGTATTCGTGCATATTTCTCACTCATACTATCAAAGAACCCGCTAACCAAACCGCCTGATGTTTTATTTCCATTTATTTTATTATGTAAAATAGTATACGAAAGGAAAGGAGTTACAACAAAAGCAACAACCAATGCCATAACAAGGGCCAAAGGAACAAAAAAAGCGAGTGGTCCCATGTATGACCCCATCATTCCTGTGATGTAACTTACCGGTAAAAATACAACGACTGAAGTGACAGTAGAAAGAATCAACCCAACACCAACCTGCTCAACTGCTTGCACTACAGCTTTTTTAATATCATCATTCGCGAGCATGTGTCTGTATATATTTTCGACAACAACCGTTGCAGAATCCACCAAAAGCCCTAGCGAGAGTATTAACGCAAAAAGAGTAACACGATTTATTGTTTCCCCTGACAGAAAAGCCACAAAAAACACGAGGAGCAACGTCATCGGGATTGCACTCATCACGACAATTGCAGGTCTGTACGACAAAAACAAAATCAGCACCAATCCAACGATAACTATACTGGTAAGTAAGTTTGACCCAAGCCCATTTATTGCTCTCTTGGCAACTAAGCCATCGTCTCTTACTATGCGATACTCAAGATTTGAATATTTTGATTGTGTCATTACCTCTCTCAATTTCTCACGAGTGATACTTGAAACAGATGGAGCATTTGAACCTTTACGTTTTGCAACTGAAAGATACACTGCGTTTCTTACACTTTTACCATTTTCCTGATATAACACAAAAGATGTTTGCTCTTTCCACGCATCTTCCACCTCAGCAATGTCCTGTAGTTGTACACCTTGTGCAACTACAATGGAGCGAATATCTTCCGGTGACGTAATCGTCCCATCTACTTCTAACCCAACAACCTGTACGTCATCATGAAGCTCTCCCGTTATACTCTTAATATTTGCACGTTTTATGCTACTAAATACGTCTTGAGAAGAAACACCTCTCTCACGCATCGCGGAAGGATCAATGTGTATCAAGAGCGCCCGCGATTGACCACCATGAACTGAAAGATTGGCAATATCAGGAATGCCTTTAAAAGTATTCATTATATCTACAACATTTGCTCTTACATCATTTTGTATCAGCTCGTCTGAATAAAATACAATAGTAACAAGGGGTACATCATCTGGGTTAATAGTCTCAATAACAGGCTGTTGCATAGACCCTTTTATAAATGATGAGGATTGCATCAATTTTGTATAAAGTTGTACTTTTGCTTTTTCAATATCCTCTCCAACGTTAAACACAACCATTGCCACGGCGCGACCACCATCGTAAGAATATGCAGTGATCTCATCAACTCCGGGAAGATCATTAAGTTTTTCAACGAGCTCCTTTGTCACAAACTTTTCGACTTCCTCCGCACTCGCTCCTGGGTACGGCACTGAAACAAAAAAGGCCGGTCGTACAATTTCCGGATTGTACTGCTTTGGAGTAAACATGTATGACATGACACCAAAAACTATAATTCCAATCACAATAATAGAAGACAAGGGATGATTAAAGGTAAACAGTCTGACGATATTTGAAATAAAACTTTTTTTCTCTTGCATATTTTTAAAGAAGTGGATGTTTAAGAACAATACCTCTCTGAAGTTCAGACCCAATTAAGATAGAGTCGCTAGTGTGCCGTGAAGAAATGGCGACCGAAATACGTACACCTTCATTTGTTATTACATATGCTCCATCGTAGCCATACCCAATAAATCTATTTGGAACTAAAAACATTGTATCGTTAGATGTTTTAGTAGATGATACCTTCCCTCTTGTCACTTGTGCAGTTGCGACCATTCCACTTCTTGTTGCGTCTGGGAGCTCTGGTAATTCCACCTCAAACCTTACCCTTCTTGAACGTGACTGCGCGCTAGGAATAATCCGAGAAACAGGTGATGTAAATACTCCGGTTATTCCATTTATAGAAATATCCGCTAGAGCACCTTTGGCTATTAATTCATTAAACACATCTGATGCTGAGAATACAGCCTTCCATCCAGCCAAAGATGCAATGGAAACTATTTTCATTCCAGGTATTGTGCTTTCGCCTAGAGATGCAAATTTATCAGTAACCACGCCATTAAATGGCGCAAGAATAAAAGCATCAGCTTTTTTTGTTCGTGCATATACAACACGCTGTCGCGCACTTTCAACAGCGCGCTTCGCTGAGATCTCCGCTGTCTCATAACTACGCACTGAATCATCCAGTGCCTGTTTTGCTTGTGTTGTTACAACTTTTTGTCTTTGTATACTTGTATCCATAAGAATACGTGCACTTGAAACACCCTGCTCTACGTTAGTAATACGAGCAAGGGCCGTGTTGACTTGTATTATTTTTGTTCCAATAAGACTTACTTCAGTCTCTACACCTCTTAACATTACAATAGCTCGAAGAGATTCAAGTCCATCTTTTATTGACTCAAGTCCTGACACAATTCCTTTAAGTGAATCATCAAGAGAAGTGTTATTTATTTGATCTCGCTCCATTGTGTCCAGTACACCACGCACACCACCGTCTAGTTTGGTTAAATACCCACTATTCCACAATGCGCTTGTTCCATCTGCACCAAGCAAGATACCGGCAGCTTCTATTTGAGCATCGGTAGTTTTTATTATCTCCCCAGAACCAACACGACCCTTCCACAGATATCGTTCATCTGAGAGAACAATGAGAGCCATAATTGCATCAGAAAGTGACTGCTGTGCTCCATCGTATGCAATTTTATACGAGTACTCAAGACCATCTGATGTCGTGCTGTTATTTGAGATATTTGCGATTTCCGATTTCTCAACCCCTATTTGGGCTTGTATGCGTGTTGCGTCATGTATTGCAACCTGTCGCTTGTATTCTGCTTGCATCCGCTTATGTTCTGCTTCTGCAACACCCAACTCTGCATCAAGTACTCTGTTTTCCATTTCCACTATTATGTCTCCTTTTTTTAAAACATCTCCAGCTTCTACCAAAAACCTCACAATCACCCCGGATGTCTTTGCCGTGAGAGTAGCACTGTCTATTGGTTTAAGTGTTCCCGATACAATAATTTTTTCACTATCTCTTAAAGAATCACCTAGAGTAAATGTTTCTGATTTCTTCATTGTAATATCAACATCTTGTGACTCATGACCAGGACGCGAAACAACAAAAATAGCAATTACTAGAAACGCGACCAATAAGATAACAGCCAAAAAGCGTGCACTTAAAATACCCATTATTCTTTTTTTCATTCTGTACATATAATATAAATTATAAAATTATGACTTAGGTACACCGATCTTATCCAGTGCTATAGCAAGCGGACAATACCCAACAAGAGCAAACACAAACTGCATCAGAGCAACGACACCTGCGAGTAAAAGCCAAAACTGATACCCTGTTACGACGGCTAATACAATAGAAATTGCTATAAAAAATGAAGCGATGAGGAAAATTACCCTAACTATATGCCAACTAGATGTATCCATTTTATATATTTTCATATTATTTATTATTTTGTTAACTCAGCCAATATACGCTTCACTTCTTCTTTTTTTTCTTTTGGAAGTGACGGATTTATACAATGGTGTAGTTTTGTTTCTAAAAAAATTTCCAGCACCCTCTCAATCCCCGCACGAGATGCCTTGAGCTGTGTTACCACCGCTACGCAATCCTTACCTTCCTCCACCATACGAGAAACACCACCGAGTTGCCCTTGGACGTTTTTAATACGCCTGACAACAGCTGAGATGTCTACTTCAGGAGAGAGTGTTTCTCCTCTGTCTTTGTTTATTTTCTTTTTCATACAAGACATTATATACACACCCCTAGGGGGTGTCAATACCCTGTCTATTTTTTCACAAAAATAGACCTCCAAGTAGAGACCTAATAGTTTACATAAATAATCACAATCTAAATATTATCCGTTTCGTCTTCTATCTCCCCTACTATTTGTTCCAATATATCCTCAAGTGTGATAACTCCAACAATTTTCTCTATGTCTTCTTCGTCGTGCACGATATACATGTGTGCTTTCTCTTTTTTCATTGCACGGAAAACACGCTCTATCTCCATATTTTCACTAACTGAAATAACCTCTGACATAAAATTAGAAAGCGACTGATTGCGTTCATCAGAATTCAATGCGCGCATGATCTGATTCACATGAATATAACCGATGATATTGTCCTCATTGCCATCATGCACAGGATACCTAGAATGCCCTGAATGAGAAACAAAATATGCTATCTGCTCAATAGGCACTGAGCCGTCTAATATCTCTGTTCGGGATATAGGCGTCATCACATCTCCCACTAGCACATCGTCAAATTTAAAAATATTCTCAATCATCTCATGCTCACGATAGTCAATTGCACCACTCTCAACTCCCAAACGTGACATGACACGAATTTCTTCTTCGCTAACACCACGGCTCGGTGTCGATTTGAATATTTTACCTGTAGTACGATTCAATCTCACCAACAAATAAGATACTGGATAAAACGCAATAAATAAGAAATACAATGGCTTTGCAGCAAGACTGGCAATGCGCATATTATGAACAAAGGCAACAGACTTAGGCATAATCTCGCCAAAAACAAGAATAAGTAACGTTGTAACTCCCGTAGCTATCCCAAGCCCTGCAGAACCAAACAAAGAAGTAGCAACAACTGTTGCATAAGAAGCGGTAAAAAGATTAACAACGTTATTGCCGATAAGGATAGTGATCAGAAGCCTTTGTGGTCTTGATTTCAGCTTCCTAACAAGAGCGGCGTTCTTCATCTTTTTTTGTTCCATGAGCCGTATCTGGCTCTGGTGAATACTAAAAAACGCAGTTTCCACCCCTGAGAAAAACCCAGAAAGGACAAACAATGTGAAAAATATAAAAGGTTCCATTATATTACATTTATAATATCAGAAATAAACACCAGAATGAAGAGCAATAAAAAAACGCCTACTGTAAGCAGGCTTTCAGCCTATCTTCTGTCATATCCAAGAGGCGCATAAAATTTTCATGACTCTTGGAGAGTTTGGGCTTCCTTGTTTTAACAATGATTCCAATATCAGCAGCAGCTTTTTGGTTACTCTATTTTTCTCCTTTAAGAATTATTCTATCTTTAAAACCACCCTTCTCTTCAAGTTTTCTGTCCCTTATTTTTTCTACTTTACTGTAATCAGACAACTTTTTTAGTGCTTCAATCACTTCTACAACATCAGCAAGCTCTTCTGGGTCTCCTTCTTCTAAAAATTCTTTTACCTCCTCGTCCAGCTTTTTAATAAGCTCAATTTTATACTCATCGACTGAAGCAATTCTCTTTTCATAAGAAATATTCTTCCCATCTAGAAACTATGGGATTTTATCTCTAACTAGTTTATTATACTTCGCCATAACTAAATTCTATCATTTTATAGTAAATAACGCTTTAAAATCCAATGAGATGTTGACTAATATTCAAATATATGCTATCTTATTTACAAGCTTTTGATACTCGTGTAGGGCTCAACGGCTGCAGACGGTTGTTATGGAAATATCACGTTTGGATTATTATTACCTGCACAGCCCTGAAACGCTAACGCGTTTCGTTAACTCACTTTGAATTCCTAAATATGCTTTGCGTATGATTCAAAGTTAATAAATAAATATGAATACAACAAACAACCGACGTGGTCGGAGTTCTTCAACTTCGGGCACTTCAAGCCGTAGGCGTACTTTTTCAAGTTCTAAGCCTGGGCACAGTAGATACAACAGCGGTCCTTCAAGAGGTCGCAGTAGTGGAGCAAGAAACCACAGCGGTGGACGACGTGGAGG
>CAYSEK010000012.1:3082-15155 GCA_964430255.1 uncultured Candidatus Saccharibacteria bacterium | reverse complement strand
TGTGCCGGAGGAGGGACTTGAACCCTCAAGGCTTGCGCCACACGATTTTGAGTCGTGCGTGTATACCAATTCCACCACTCCGGCAATGGTGCTATTGTAATGAAAAGGAGTAGAAAAATCAAATGTTATTTTAAAAAAGTATTATTGCTCTTGCTGTTGTTTTGAGTATACTGATTTATAGTACTAGTAATTTAAAATCAGGAGATTGGGATGTCTATTAAATTTATTAAGAATATGGCAGATCTTTCGATTATGGCATTTACTGCCAGCGGAGTATGGGCGCTATATTGTGGTCTTGCTATTGGGAATACTAACGCCGCTATAGTTCCTTTGTTTATAAGTGGTGTGTTCTTTATTGTTTTCGTTCCATGGCAACAAAGGAGAGAAGAAGAAGAAGATGCTCAGTGTTTTTGCAACGACCTGAAATGGTTGTTTAAGAAAATAGTGAGCATGGAACAAAATAAAAAAGGTTCAGAATAGTAAGATGTTGTCACTATGACATCAAAACCCCGCACAAGCGGGGTTTTTTACTGCATTGCCATATGATATAATTTACACTATGAATAAAACACGAGTAGGAGTAATGCGTGGCGGTATTAGCGATGAATACAGAGTGTCGCTAAAGACAGGAGGAAGCATTATTAAAAATATTCCACAAGATAAATATCGTATAATTGATGTGCTTATTACAAAAGATGGAGAGTGGCATATTGGTGGCGTACCCACGACCCTTGAAAAGCTTTCAAAAAATGTTGATGTAATATTTAACGCTCTGCATGGTGAGTATGGAGAGGACGGAAAGGTTCAGCGTGAGTTGGAACAGTTTGCCATCCCTTATACCGGTTCAGATACTTTCGCATCAGCTGTTGCTATGAACAAAGCTCTGGCTAAATATTATTTTAAACAAGCAGGGCTCAAGACTCCAGAGTGCGCTGTTGTTAAAAATACGGATGATATTGATGAAGCTGTAAATAGGGTGTTTAGAAAATTTGGAGGTCCGTACGTCGTGAAGCCAATGTCGTCTGGGTCTTCTGTTGGTATTTCTATTGCTAGTGACCTTAATTCATTGAAAAAGTCTCTTAAGTATTCACTTGATTTTCAACCAATGGCGATTGTTGAGGAATATATAGACGGGCGAGAAATCACTTGTGGTGTTATAGACAGTATGGGTGGTGGTGATTCTTACGCAATTCATCCAGTTGAGATAATCACACCAGATCAATCAGAATTTTTTGACTACGAAGTGAAATATAATGGTGAGACATTGGAGATGTGTCCGGCAAATCTTTTTCCAGCAACAACCAAGAAGATACAAGAGCATGCGAGCAGAGCACACAAAGCACTCGGAATGAAGCATTATTCTCGTTCAGATTTTATTCTTTCAACACGTGGGTTGTATATTCTTGAGACAAATAGTCTTCCGGGGCTCACAGAAGAGTCACTTTTCCCAAAGGCTCTAAAATCCGCAGGGCTTGAGTTTCCTGAATTTTTAGATTATGTGCTTACTCTTGCGTTGGAGGGGAGGTAGAAGCAGCACTATAAAGTTATCTTTTCTAGATTATTTTCCAGTACAACAGGTTTCATTCCAAGAATTTCTTCTTTGTATGATATTTTTGGAATTTGACTGAGTAGATAGATAGGTTTTTTTAAGAAAAAAGCTACTCCCATCTCGATTAAAGTATTTCCTCCGATGTATCCCATGACATTATTCTTGTCGTAATTAGCTACAAGAATTACATCCGCCCATTCTATTTTTCCAAAATGATCTGTAATTGCTTCAGTTTTTCTGTTCCAGATCCAGTTGTCGTTATCAGTAGTTGTTTTTCGTCGCGCGTAGTATTCTTTTACAGGTATCATCGTGCCGTTGTCATCTTTGATCTCGCACGGAGGTAATTTTACTTCACACCCAAGAATTTTGAGTTTATTTTCAACATCAAGCATTTCGTCGTAAAATGCGGTACTTCCACAAATTGTGATTTTCATATAATTTTTAATTTCTCGAACTAGTATTTCCAAGCAGGTTCAAGTGTTATTTTTTTATTTCATTAACAGTATACCATCTAGTATGCACTATATTTCTCTAGTTGATTATTACATAAAAAAAGACTCCATGCAGAACATGTCTGCAAAGAGTCTTTGGTGTAGATAACAATAGCTCAAACTTCAAATATTTCGATGACATTAAAGTCTACTACTACAATAGCCAGACGGGTCACGTCTCTCAACTTTTCCGCTGCTTCCGTATTGACGATGTCGAGTTTTTTACAAAGAAGTTCTTTTGTAAAAAGTCCTCGTATAAAAGGTTTTTCTTTTCTACTGCGGGCTTCCTCCCATTTGTGTTTAGGCAGGATCATCCTAGAGAGAGGTCCACCATTAATATCGTCGACATTTAAAAGTAAAATTATTACATGTCCCGTGGGTCCATTGAGTTCTTTAGCATGACGCCTGAAACGTTCTATTCTATTGGAGTATGGTTTAAACACATGTCGATAATTATTTTTATTTACCACACTAGTGTCATTTAGGGGCAACATTTCATTAATTTTATGAATGGTTGCGTCTCGTCTTTCTTTGAGGGGCGGCATTACGCCATCTTTCGCCATGAGGTTTATCTCCTGTTGTTGGTTTTGGGAAGGTGCTGTTTTTTGAAACTTAGTTGAGTATGACATTGTTTAATCCCACTGTCAAGGTTAGCGTAACTAGGTTGTGGATTTCCATGATAAAAGTAGTATACTGGACATTCATGTCTAAGAGAGTACAAAATTTGATCAAGCTGGAAACAAAACGCCAACAAGAAGCTCTGGGATTAATTCCGAGCGAGAATGTTGTTCCGCCGGAAATCTTAGCAGTGCTCGGAAGTCCTCTGGTGAATAAATATTCGGAGGGGTATCCAGGCAAACGCTATTATCCGGGCAATAAATACTGTGATGAGATAGAAAATCTTGCCAAAGAAGAAGGGTTAAGAGCATTTGGGCTTAACCCTAAAAAATGGTTTTTGAATGTGCAGGCGTATTCTGGTTCGCCGGCTAATGCTGCAATTTATTTTGCATTGGCAAACCCCGGCGATACTATAATGGGGATGAGTCTCACTGCTGGCGGGCATTTGACTCACGGACACAAAGTGAATTTCTCCGGCCGTTTTTATAAACCAGTTCAATATGGAGTGGATCCTAAAACTGGGCTGATAGATTATGACGAGATGGAGCGAATAGCAAAAAAGCATAAACCGAAGATCGTTTATTCCGGAACAACTGCATACTCTAGAGTTGTTAACTTTAAGCGTATTGGAGAGATTGCCAAAAAAATCGGTGCTTATCATGTTGCCGATGTATCTCATACTGCTGGTTTAATCGTCGGTGGAGTTCATCCTGCGCCGTTTGATTATGCTGATGTAGTTATGGCGACTACTCACAAAACATTAAGAGGTCCGCGCGGGGCAATTATTTTTTCTCGTGGAGAAGAGGTTGCTAAAAAAATAGACCAAGCGATAATGCCTGGCATGCAGGGTGGACCGCACAACAATCAAACCGCCGCAATTGCTTTGATGTTTGAAATGGTCCAAAAAAAATCTTTTCAAAAGTATTCCAAGCAAGTTGTCAAAAACGCTCGTGTTTTGGCAAGAGAATTAAAAAAATATGGATTTAATATTTTTTCCGGAGGCACTGATACTCATCTTATTTTAATCGATCTACAAAACAAGAATATATCTGGCAGTGAAGCGGAAGCGTTGTTGGAGTCTGCGGGGATAATTGCTAATCGAAATTCAATTCTCGGAGACAGGCGACCTTTTTGTCCTTCTGGGCTGAGAATTGGTACACCCTCGCTGACTGCTCGTGAAATGAAAGAAAAAGAGATGGAGGATGTTGCAATGTTTATTCACCGTCTAATTGACTTAGGGGAATCGGTGGAATCTGTAAACAAGAGCGTGCGAAGATTATGCAAGGAGTTCCCCTTGCCTTATAAATAAAATAAGATGAAGAAAAATGTGATAAATGGAAACGAGTTGGTAGAAAAAATATTTTCTACTCTTGAAACTCAAAAAACGCCGAAGCTGGAACTTTCGGCAATCTTGGTTGGGGAAGACGAGGCAAGTTTAAGTTTTTTGAAGAAAAAATCTGCAATGGCGGGACGATTGGGTGTTAAATTTAAAATTTACAAACTGTCGGACAAGTTGACTCAAAAGGAGCTGGAGAAAAAGGTTCGTCAGATCAGCAAAAAAAGTTCTGTTGGTGGTGTGATTGTTCAACTGCCTTTGCCTGAAAAATACGACCGAGTGTTGGTTTTAAGCTCTATCGCAGTTGATAAAGATGTCGATGCTCTAAGTGGAGAGAGGGTGTCTGTTTTACCACCGGCTGTTGGGGTGTTGGAGTTTGTTTTAAAGGAGATAAAATTTAGTTTAAAAAATAAAAAAGTGGTGGTAATTGGTTCTGGGTTTTTAGTAGGACAGCCTATTTCCATTTGGTTGATGAGTAAGGTGAAAAAACTAACGATAATAAATAAGGGAGGGTTTGATTCACAGTCTCTCAAAGAAGCGGATTTGGTTGTAACTGGAGCAGGGGTGCCAAATTTAATTAAGGGTAAAGATCTAAAAAAAGGGGTGGTTGTAATTGATTATGGTTACGGGAAGAAAGGCGGAAAATTAACAGGGGATATGGAGGTTAAATCTGTCAGTGAAGTTGCCTGCAATTTTACTCCTACTCCGGGAGGAACCGGTCCGCTGGTTGTCGCCCAACTTTTCGCAAATTTTTACGAACTGTGTTCTAGGTAGTTTTTTGCTTTGTTTTTCTTAGAAAGTACCAAATAGAATTAGTGGGACTTGGTCACGAGTTATTAAGTCTTTTGTTCGTGCTTCGCACTCCAAAAGCCTAAGTACTCTCGAAGCTTTGCGCTTGATTCTGTGGGCTTTTTGTTGGTTTAATATAAATTTTATCTGTATTGTTTTTTAATTTAATCTAAAAAAATATCGCCATACGTGCAAAGCAGAGGTGTGGCGATATTACATAGTTTATTCAATTTGAGCTAATTCATCTTTCAACATTTCGTCGTGCATGTATTCTGCAATGTTTTTTGCGCAGGTAATAAAAACATTTTGATCACCTTTGTCAACATTAACGAAAGTAGCTTTGTGTTCTGACATCGTGTATTCCATCATTAATCCTTCGACATCTTGTGCGAATACTCTTACTACAAAATCACGGTCATACTTCAGGCTTTTTAGGAAGTTTTGACGAGCTTCTCCTTCTAGAAGTGAGAATAGTTTTTTAGCCATCCACTTTATTTGGTCACTTGCCATGACAATCTCCTTGGTGATTGAAAGTTATTTTACTATTTACTGTTCGTGACTATATCTTATAAATATATAATTGTCAACACTAGTTTAGGTGTGTAAACTCAAGAGGACTTGTCCAGCAGTTACTAAGTAGTTTGTTTCGTGAAAATAGACAGGACTTGGTCACGAGTTACTAAGTCTTTTGTTCGTGCTTTGCACTCCAAAAACCTAAGTACTCTAGAAGCTTTGCACTTGATTCTGTAATTCGTTCCTCATAACAGAATCTACGCCCGTCTCGGCGTCACTCGCTTCGCTCGTGTCCCGCCTGTGGCGTTCAAGTCCTGTCGTGACTTCTCAACAGAATAATTACGCTATTCTAATATATCCTCCACTAGTTTTCTAACCTTTTTGGGAATGGAAAATAAAAGTTCTGGGTTTTGTTTTAACACTTCAATTATAATATGCGGTTTTTCGAGTAATACTTCTTCTGAAATCCTGTCAAGAATATCAGAAGAAGCTCCTTGTTTTATCAGTTCTGAAAGAAATTCTTTATCATCTAAAAGTTCAACACTACCAAATCGAAAAAAAGCGGCGTCGCTGTTTTTTATGGCTTCAAGCATAACCTCTTTATCGTTTATAGCTTCATGAGATTCCTTAAAAAATAAAAGAATCTCCCAGTCAAATTTCAAGGCATCAAGAATAAAATCCTTATCTTTCATTAAATGTCTTGGGATATCGTGTGCTTTAACACCACCCACTCCATCTCTACTCCCCATAGCCTCCAGTACCAATTCTTTGTCATTTTTAAACTCTTTAGGCACATGTTTAAATGCGGTAGCTCCACTTTCTTGTACCGCAACAATAATAATATCTCTGTCGTTTTTTAGATTTTCGGATGCGTACTTAAGAGCCTCCCCATCTCTCTTTACAGCCTCCAGTACCAATTCTTTGTCATTTTTAAAATCTTCCGACAATTGCTCTAACGCTCTACCATTTACTTTCACGACGTCCAGAAGAAAATCTCTGTCGTTTTTTAGATTTTCTGACACAAATCTAAAAGATGTCCAACTCTCTGATAAAACAGCAAGAGCGATATCTTTGTCTTCTTTGAGCGCTTCTGATGCGTATTCGAGAAAATCACCATTTACTCTTAGCGCATCAAGCATAAAATCTTTATCTTCCAGCAAGTCTTCCGGGACATACTCAATCTCGCTATTATCTCGCATTAAAGCACTTAGTACAAACTCTTTATCATGTTTTAATTCTTCTGGAATTTTTTTAAGAGTAAAAGCTTCTTCTTTGGCTATTTTTATTTTATCCTTGGCCTCTCTTTTTTCTTCGTCTCTTTTTTTATTTTCTGTCTCAGCTTTTTTACGCAAAACATCAATACTAGTTATTCCTTGCCCCTTAAGCACATTTACAACGTCAGCCGCTATCTTCGCATAGTCAAGAGTTTCCATTGCCTCTTTTCTTACAAATCCTCCACCTTGTTTCTCTGGAACATCAGCAAATTTATCCTGTTGTTCTTCAGGTAAATCTTCTGCTTTTTTATACTGCTCATCCAATGGATTAAATGATTCTTTCATATTTTTATTTCTGTCCTTTATTTGTCCCTCTGAACAATTTCAGGAAGTTAAAGTTAATTTATAAATAAATTTTTTACTTGCTTAATTTAACATAATTCTATACTTTCCAACCCTATTTTGCAATACCGACTATTTTAACAATTCATCAACATTTATGTGGATCCGACAGGACTTGTCCCGCAGTTACTAAGTAGCTTCATGATGCTTCGCATCACTCATCTACTAAGTACTGCTGGACGCGGCTCGCTGTCGTACTCGCTCCGCTCCGTGCGACATGCTCCGCCGTTCAAGTCCTGGCGCACGACAATAAATTGTCGTGCTTCGTTCCCAATGACACAAAAAGCATCGGATAAAATCCGATGCTTTTTGTGTCATGTGGACCCGACAGGACTTGAACCTGCTACCTCCTGAGTGCAAAACAGGTGCTCTAGCCAGGTGAGCTACGGGCCCGTAACGTGATTGCAATATTTTACCTTATTTTACATAAAATGCAACCACTTAATATATAAGGAAGTCACATATATCAATATCTTTGATATAATATACTACATAAGAATGTAAAAGAACCTTAAGTCGAAACATATGGATAAATATAAAATATTTCTTTTCAGTGTCTTTATACTCACATGGATATGGGCGGCGATAAATCCTGTACACCCTGAAACGTGGCTTTATGAGAATGTTCTCATATTCATATTCTTTCCAGTAGTTATTTTCGCTGGAAGATATTTTAAGCTGTCAAACGTATCATATACTCTAATAACCATATTTATGGTTATTCATCTTATAGGTGCTCACTATACATATTCGGAAGTTCCTTTTGGTTTTGTTTTGCGTGACTGGTTTGATGAAAGCAGGAATATGTACGACAGATTGGTTCATTTTTCTTTTGGGTTTTTGTTGGCATATCCTGTGAGGGAAGTTGTTTTGCGTCTGGCGAAGACAAAGGGTGTTTGGGGTTTTACTTTTCCTCTGAGTGTGGTGGTTATGTTTTCTGCATTGTTTGAGATAGCTGAGTGGTATGCTGTGCAGACAACACAATCTGTTGAGGTGAGCCTTGAGTTTCTTGGAATGCAGGGCGACATATGGGATGCACAAAAGGATATGGTTCTTGCATTTTGGGGTGCATGTATCGCGCTGGCGATCGTCGCATTTATCAATTGGAAATACGATAGGCATTTTGGGTGCGAGGTAAAAGAAAGTTTGAAGATAAAAAAGGGAGACAAACCTCTTGGAGAAGTACAGATGCGTAGATGGCTAAAGGAAAAGGCTCGTCGTATTAAACGCATGAGCACAAAGCGACGTTGATCGTTATCACTTCGTTATTTTTCTTCTGAGGATATTTTCTTTAGTATTTTTGGTATTTTCTTGAAGTCTTTCAATAGGACTTCACGGAGTGATCCATTATAGAGTGCGGCTGCCGGGTGGTACAGCGCAAAGAAATTTGAAACAGTTATTTTTTTTATTTTCTTCTTGAGCAGTTTTCCATGAGCTTCTGAGATTTGTTCATCTGGGAAGAATCGATTGAGTGCATGACGTCCCAGGAATACAACAAGCTTGGGTTTTATCAATTTAATTTGTTTTTCAAGCCACGGAAGACAATCCCTCACTTCTTCAGGAAGAGGGTCGCGGTTGTTTGGTGGGCGATACTTCACTATATTTGTAATAAAAACATCTTCGCGAGAAATTTTTATCGACTCGAGCATCTCGTCAAGGAATTTCCCCGCAGCTCCGATGAAAGGTCTACCATGGATGTCTTCATTTCGTCCAGGGGCTTCACCTATGAACATTATTTCTGCATCGACAGAGCCCTCTCCCGGTACTGCTTGTGTTGCACTGTGGCGTAATGCGCATGGACATATTTCATCGCATTTTTTATTGAGTTTTTCAAGCTTTTCTTGTTTGTTCATGGTTTTGATAACATTTTTTGTCTCAGATGTTATCCATTTATAATGTCCGCCCTCATTTTTTTTAATAGCTTGATATCTTCCTGTACTTTGTCGTGCGGTGTCTCTAATACCATATCAATATTTTGTTTGTTTGCGAACTTAACAATATTTTTAAAAGGATTTTTACCTATATACCCATCTCCTATGTGTTCATGGCGATCGCGCTTGGCACCAAGCTCGACCTTGCTGTCGTTCGCATGCATTAATTTAATTTTATTCAATCCTAATTCTTTGTCTATTTGTTTTAGTGTGCTGTCGAAGTTCTCATCGCTCCAGTCGTAGCCTGAGGCAAACGCGTGTTGTGTGTCCATACATACTCCTGCAATATTTTTATCTGCCACACCATCTATTATCTCTTTTATTTCTGTAAATTTAGCACCTATTATTGCACCTGAACCTGCGGCATTCTCTATAAGAAGTTTTGCGCTCCCTTTGTACCCATCAAGTGTCTCTTTGAGCATCTCTATTGTTTTCTTTGTCGCTTCTTTTTCACCCATGTCTTTTGCAGATCCTAGGTGTGTCATTATGTATTTCACAGAAAGAGTACTCGCTCTCTCTAGTTCGTTGCGTACTACACTTACAGAGCCATGTCTTATGCGGTTATTTGCTGATGCGAAATTGATGTAATAAGGAGTGTGTATGTATACGTTTTTAATCTTGTGTTTTTTAAGTTCACTGTTCCACTTAGCAACCACCTCGTCAGTTAGCTCAGAGGCTTTTCCTCCTTGAGGTGAACGTGAAAACATTTGAAAACATTCACATCCAAGTTTAGATGCTCTTTCTGGGGCATTAAATACACCACCTGCTATTGAGACATGACATCCTATATTCATCTTATTATTTTAACATATTGAGCTAATTTATACGCCTTTATTTTTAGTTGTGCACAATTTGACTAGTTAGTAATTTTAAAGATGGTATAATAAATATCATCATAAAAGGTGTACATCGTATGCTTACTAATATTGATAAGTTAAATATTTACTGAAATTATGGAAAGAGAAATAAAAATTTTAATTGTAGAAGACGAAGAGCCAATGTTGCGTGCGCTAACGGATAAGTTTAGTGATGAGGGGTTTAGTGTAATACAAGCAAAAGATGGAGAAGAAGCTCTAGAGATGGCTCTTACAACAAATCCCGATATTATACTTCTTGATATAATTTTGCCTAAAATGGACGGAATGACAATGCTGAAAAAATTAAGAGAAGATGAAAAAGGCGCGAATGTTCCAGTTATACTTCTTACGAATCTTGATTATTCTGTTGGAGTTGCAAAGGCGGTAGAGTCTGGTGCTTATGATTATCTTGTAAAGACAGACTGGTCTCTTGATGATGTTGTAAATAAAGTAAAGGAAAGATTAGGAAAAGAAGAAGTTTAATAAAATATTATTTGGTAATATTTATAAGGTGTCAAAAATAGATAAAAAAATTCTAATTGTAGAAGATGATGCGCTTACTCTCACCATGTTGTCCAGTATGTTGGAGGATGAAGGTTTTGCTATTGTTGAAGCAGTGGATGGTAAGGAGGCGATAAATATAGCCCTTCAAGAATGCCCAGACCTTATCTTACTTGATATAATTATTCCAGAAGTAAGTGGTCTTGATGTATTTAAGAGGTTGCGTGAAGAAGGGTGTTGTCGTGACACTCCGATTATTTTGCTTACAAATTTTGAAAAGACTGATGCTATTACAGATGCACTTGAGTTAGGGAAGTGTGACTTTATGATAAAGACAGACTGGGAGATTAAGGATATAGTAAAGCGAGTAAAGACACACTTAGGTGTTTCTTAGGTTAAAGAAGCGTGTTGTATGTGGATATTTCATAAGAAAAATAAAATTGGCAGAGGGGCGGTGGGTGTCATACTCTCGCTTTTTCTTTTTATAGTTGCGTACTTTTTTAGTGTAGATCTATCCGTTGTTCTTTATAAAGACGTTGACACCCTAGAGTCTCAGCAAGATGCTAATGTAGATAAAGAAATACCAAAAGAGGCAGGTAGAGTAAAGTTTATTGTAGATGGGGATACTTTTATACTTGAGGATGGGAGAAAGGTTCGTCTAATAGGAATAGATACGCCTGAATTTGGGCGAAAGTATTCTGCCACTGCAAAGCAAAAAATGTTTGAACTTGTTTTTAGGAAAAATGTTACCTTGGTTCGCGATGTGAGTGAGTACGATAAATACGACAGGATCTTGCGGTATGTATATGTTGGAGATAATTTTATAAACCTAGAAATGGTTCAGGGTGGGTATGCGAGAGTGCTAACGATTCAACCTGATGTAAAATACAGCGAGCAGTTTATTCAAGCACAAGACAAAGCTCGCCAAGAGAAACTTGGAATATGGAGAGATTGATTTAAAAATCCTTGACGGTATTGTAAATACCGTTTATAGTGTGTACTTTGTTCTTTTACAATATTACTTAAACGACAAACAAGAGGAGAAGTAGTCATGGGAAATATTTGTGATATGAGTAGAGTGATGTGTCTTATTTTGGCAGGTGGGGTAGGTAAACGTTTAAGACCGTTGACAGACCACCGTGCTAAACCGTCTGTTCCGTTTGGCGGGAAATATCGGATTATAGACTTTTCGTTGTGTAATGCAATTGAGTCAAAAATACAATACACAGCGGTGCTTACGCAATATAAAAGTGATGATATTAATGAACACATTAGTGATCTTGACTTAAGGGCATCTGCTTTTAAAATGTATGTGGATTTTAAGCCTGCACAACAATTAACAGGAGGAGAATGGTTTCAAGGTACAGCAGATGCTGTGTATCAAAATCATCGTATGATGAGTCAGAAGACTGAGTTCGATACTGTTGTTATACTTGCTGGAGATCATATCTGTAAGTTTGACATTCGGGAGCTTTATCTTTTTCATCAGGAAAAAGGCTCGGAGTTTACTGTGTGCGGACTTGAAATGCCTTCATCTGAAGTTGCCAAGAATTTTGGCGTCATGGAAGTTAATCAACACTCAAGAGTTATTGGGTTTGAAGAGAAGCCAGACAATCCAAAAGAAATTCTGGGGAAAGAAGGAACTTCTTGTATTTCAACAGGTATATATATGTTTGATAAACAATTTCTACTTAAACTTTTAGGAGAAGACCATATAGATACAAATTCAAGTCATGATTTTGGAAAAGATATTATTCCAAAAGCAATTCAAGATCACGTAATTCATTATTTTAACATGGCGGATAGTGTTGCTCCTGGAGAGGATAGTTTTTACTGGAGAGATGTTGGTAGGATAGGGCAGTATCATGAAGC